>JAYUXQ010000456.1:0-4654 GCA_043752905.1 Nannocystis sp.
CGCGATGACCGTCACGGCGCCTGACGGGGTGTACCGCTTCGGCATGACCGCGACGCTGCGCGGGGCCGACGGCGCGCCGATGTGGGAGCGCACGCTGACCCAGCGCACCCGCCAGACCAAGGCCGAGCGCAGCGGCGACGGCTGGGACTACGAGGCCGCGTTCGTGCCCGGCGGTCGCCTCGAGCTCAGCGACAGCGTCAGCCTCGAGCTGACCCTGCCCACTGCGCCGGTCGGCGCCGTGCTCGAGCTGCGCCTGGCCCCGGGGACAGGTCTGTTGCACGAGGACGGCAGCCGCGTCATCGCGCCGATCTTCGAGCCGACCGCGCTGGTCCGGGCGTATCGCCAGATCGCCGTCGACCCCGCGCAGGCCGAGCTGCGGCGCCTCGCGCTGGTCGCCGACGCCGGCGCGCGCCGACTCGCCGCGGCGACCTATCTGCCGTGGTACGCGCTGCCGGAGGGGCAGCAGCGCCAGCGCCTCGCCCTCGCGTGGGAGCGCCTGGCCGCCGAGGGCCGCGCGGGCGTCGACTACGAGGTGCGCAGCATTTATCTCGCGCCGCCGCGGGTCCCGGTCGCCCCGCTGCCCCCCGAGTCAGCCCTGACGATCGCCAATCTTCAGCCGGTGGTATTACAAGTGGTCGGGCCCGGCGTGCTCGACCTGCGCGCCTGGACGCTCGCGGGCCTGCCCGAGGAGGAAGGCGGCATCGAGCTGCGCCTGCGCCGACTCGCCGCGACGCCGACCAGCGCCAGCCTGGCCACCCGCACGGATGTCTCGAAGGACAGGCCACCAGTCGTGGCGGCGGTCGCGAAGGATGCCAGGCCCGACGCGGGCGACCCCGACGAGGCGATGGTCCGCACGCCGCTCCCGCTGCACACCGGCGAGGTCCTGCGCGAGCCGCTCAGCATCGGCCCCGGGTGGTGGTCGCTCGAGATCCACACCAGCCTCCCGGGCGTGAACTTGCAGGTGCGCGCCGACGGGGCCGAGCGCCACGCCGGACCCGATGACCACGCGCAGCACCGCGGTCACGACGGCCGCGCGTTCGTCCCGGTCGACCTGCGCGTGCTGCCGGTCTACGCGACCGGTCCCGAGGTGCCAGCGCTGCCGATCTCGATCGGCGAGGACAGCGACGTCGACGCGCGCCTGATCCAGCTCGATGTCCGCGCGCTCGACGAGCTGGCGCCGGTGCCGGTCCACTACAGCTTCCTCGACGCCGCGGGCAAGGAACTTGCGACCGGCGCCGCGGTCGCGGACACCCGCACGCCGGCCCCCTTCGAGCGCCTGCGCCGGGCCAACGCGACGATCGGCGACAGCCCCGAGGACCGGCCGCTCGCGCTCGAGAGCACCGAGCTCGCCGAGCTGCTGTCGGTCCGCACCGCGGATCAGACCGAGGCGCGCCTCGAGGGCCTCGGCTTCCCGCTCGGCGACGCCCCGGTGTCCGAGCCGGTGACGCTGCGCCTGCTCGCCCCGACCGGCACGCGCTCGGTGAGGATCTCGACCGGGACGGCCGCGCTGGTCGCCGTCCACGGTCGCGTCCCCGAGGTCACGCGCGAGCCGGGCCCGCGCTGGACCTGGCCTTACGACCAGGTCGAGGACGGCCTGCTGCGCTGGCGCTACGTGCCGCTGGCGGCCCCGCGGGCGTTCCCGCGGCGCACCGAGGACCACGCCGCCCGGGTCGCCGCCGGCCAGGTGATGCTGATCCAGGCCCAGGTGCGCGCCGAGGCGGTCGAGACCAGCGAGGAGACCATCTCCGGCTGGCGCACCGAGACCCCGCCCGGCGCTCACGCGCGGCTGCGTGTGCTCGAGCGCGTGCAAGCCGGTCGCCGGCGTGACGCGGTCGGCGACTGGGGTGCCGGCAATTACATGCGGCTGCGTCGCGACACGGCCGTGGCGATCGACCTCGGCGCCGGCGGTCCGCGCAGCGCGACGGCGTGGTTCCAGACCACCGGCCCCGGCACCGCGGTGGTCGGCAAGGAGATGGCGATCGGCGTCGGCGGCCAGGTGCTGCGCTGGACCGTCACCTCCCGCGAGGGCCGCAAACCACTGCCGGGCCGCGGCATCGCCGAGCTGCGCTGGCTCGAGGGACCCCAGGAGATCATGGTGCTCGTCGACCGCCCGCCGGTGGTCGGCAGCTCCGCGGCGCTGTACGAGAACCGCCAGCTGCACCGCCTCGCGGGCGGCGGTCTGGCCGTGGCGATCGACAAGCCGAGCGCCGAGCCGCTGGCGCTCAACGTGACGGTGTACTGGCTCGGCGGCGCCCCGACCGAGGCGACCTCGCTCGAGATCGAGATCGACGGCGGCAAACCACGCCGCCGCGAGGGCGCGATCGTAAGCAACCTGACGCCCGGCCTGCGCACGGTCCAGGTGCTCCCTGTGCGGCGCAGCGAGATCATCCTGCCCGATCGTCGCGGCCTGTCCGGCGCCGGCCTCGCACGCATCGCCGTGGTCCTCGGCGACGACCTGGCGCCGGGACGTCACACCGTGCGCGTCAAGCCGCACAGCGGCCCGCCCGTGTACCTGCGATTCTTCCGCGCCGGCAAGCGCCCCGAGACCGGCAGCGCGCTGCAATGGAACCGGCGCAGCGACGGCGTCACTCTGGAGGACAGCGATGACGAGGAGGAGTGAGCGTGCCGCGGCTGCGCCGATGCAGACGGCGGACGACCTGTCCCATCGGACATGTATGGCTGCGCGTCGGGACATGTCCTCCAGGCCAGGCGCGATCACGACCGCGTGGGCGCTGCTCGCCGCGCTGGCGACCGGCTGCTGCGCGACCCAGCCGACCGGCGGCGAGACGCCGAGCGTCGGCGGGTCCAACGATCCCGGTCACGGCGGCCACGGCGGCGAACACGGCGGCGAACACGGCGGCGACCACGGCGGCGACCACGGCGGCGGTGACGGCGGCGGTGACGGCCCGCGACCGACGCTGCCCGGCGCGCAGGTGGAGTTCGCCGTGATCGACGCTGACGAGGTCCGTCGGCGCCTGTGGCCCGAGCCCGGGCCGCCCGCCTACGTCGCGCCCGACGAGCGCCAGAGCGCCGCCCTGTCGACGCTCGTGCGCGGCATGCTGACGGACCCGATCGCCCCGCGCGCCGAGCTGGCCCAGGCCGCCAGCGCGGCCGGCTACACGCTCGAGGGCTGGAGCGTCGCCGGACGCAGGTACCTCGCGGCCGTCGAGCAGCCCAACCGGCGCGGCGGGGGTGGGGCCTACGTCGTGCGCGTGCCGACCGGCGAGGCGCCCGTGGGCGCCGTCATCTTGCAGGCTCCGCACGGCTTCTACGACCTCGGCACCGAGACGATCGCGCTCGAGATGCTGCTAAGTGAGGGCGACTGGCCGCGCGCGCTGTTCGTCAATACGATGCACCGCTACCTCGGCGCCGACGGGGTCCGTCGCAAGCGAGCCAACAGCCCCGCCGACCCCTGCCACAGCGACACGCACCTGCTCGCGGTCGCGACCGCCGCGGCGGTCGCGGCCCAGCCGCGCGTGGAGGTCATCCAGCTCCACGGCTTCGGCGACGCCTCGGGTGACAAGGAAGACGGCGCCACGGGGCCGCAGCCGGCCGCGATCGTCAGCGCCGGCCTGCCCGACGCGCCGACCGTACGCAGCCGGCTCATCGCGGCCCGCCTGCGCGACGCGCTCGGCGTCGAGGTCGCGCTGTTCCCCGTCGACACCGACCGCCTCGGCGCGACCACCAACGTGCAGGGCAGGGTGATCCACGCCCACACGCGCACGAACGGGCCAGGCGCCGAGTTCATCCACATCGAGATGTCCGCGTCGCTGCGCCAGTGGTTGCGCAACGACCCCGCCGCCCGCGCCCTCCTCGCCACGGCCCTGCGCCGAGATCCTCCAGGCACCCCGTGACCCTCGTCAAGACCCGCCGACTGCCGGCCCTCGCGGCCCGGCTCGCACTCCTCGCACCGCTGACGCTCGGCTCGTCGCCAGCGCTCGCCGCCACCTCGACGTCAGGCGGCAAGACGCGCGCGGCCCGGGTCGGGGCTGTCCTCGAGGACAGCCAGCAAAGGGCCGGCTACACCTGGCAGAGCGCCGCCGTCCTGCACCCGATCGAGGTCCCGCCGTCCGGCGTGCCGGCCGAGCTGACCCGCCTCCCGGCGCCAAAGCCCGGCGTCCGCTCGCCGCAGCCGCAAGGCGTCGGTGTCCACGGCGCGGTCGAGGTCGGCCCGCGCACGGCCGCGATGGTCCGCCTCGAGGCGCTCGGGGTGGCCCGCGTGCGCCTGGTCGGCGGCGCCCGCGAGCGCCTGCGCTTCCACCGGGTCAGCGGCGAGGGCGGCACCGCGTGGGCCGCCGCGCTCGAGGGCCCGATCGAGCTGACCCCCGGGACATGGCTCCTGGAGCAGCCGCCCGGCGGCCCCTCGTACTGGCTGGTCACGGCGCCGCGCGCCGCGGAGGTCGTGATCGAGACCGTCGCCCCGCGCACCGGCGACCTGATCTGGGAGCATGCGATCGGCGCCGTGCTGGCGTGGATCGAGGACGGCGGCGACACCCCGCCCTTGCCCGCGGTCGTCGGCGCCGAGGAGACCCGCCGCGAGCTCGAGGCCGACGCCCAGATCGCCACGGAGATCGAGCGCCTCGATCCCCGCGATCCGTCGCTGCGCCGCGCCGTGGTCGCGTGGCGCCAGGCCTCGGCGATCCAGATGATCGAG
>JAYUXQ010000457.1:0-1793 GCA_043752905.1 Nannocystis sp.
AAACAAGAATCTGAGCCGCCGCGGCTTCCTGCGCGCCACCCTCGTGACCGCGAGCGTCGCAGGTACCGGCATGGGGGCCACCGGCTGCGGTACCGGCAACGAGGACGACGGCCCGCTGCAAGCCGGCGCCGACTACTTTCGCCAGTCGGTCGTGTCCGGCGACCCGAAGCCCGAGAGCGTCATCGTGTGGACCCGCATCGAGGACCCCGAGCTCGGCGAGGACGACGCCGAGGTGCGCCTCGAGTTCGCCGCCGACGCGGACTTCACCACCCTCGTGATGCTCGACGGTGAGGACCACGTGCTCGTGCCGGCGCGCGCGATGTTCGACCGCTGCGTCAAGGCCAAGGTCCGCGGGCTCACGGCCGCGACCACCTACCACTACCGCTTCATCCACACGCGCGCGGACGGCCGCTTCGTCAGCCCGACCGGCCGCACGCGCACGGCCCCGGCCGCCGACGCCGACGCCAGGCTGCGCTTCGCGGTCGTCTCCTGTCAGGACTTCAACGGCCGCTACTACAACGGCTACGCGCACATGGCCTCGCTGGAGCTCGACTTCATCGTCCACCTCGGCGACTACATCTACGAGACGACCGGCGACCCGACCTTCCAGACCACCGGGGGCCGCTCCGCGGTGTTCACCGACAAGGCCGGCGCGATCGTCTTCAACGCGGGTCGCGAGGACGAGTACTTCGCCGCGAAGAGCCTCGACAACTACCGCGAGCTGTACCGCATCTACCGCTCGGACCCCGCGCTGCGCAGGATCCACGAGACCGTCCCCATGATCTGCACCTGGGACGACCACGAGTTCAGCGACGACGCCCACGGCTCGACCGCCACCTACTTCGACGGCCGCTCCGACGAGGACGACCCCCAGCGGCGCAAGCACGCCAACCAGGCGTGGTTCGAGTACATGCCGATCGACTTCCAGGACGAGGACTTCGAGTACGACCCCGCCAGGGAGTTCCCCGGCGACATCCGGATCTACCGCGACTTCGGCTTCGGCAAGCACCTGCGCCTGGTGATGACCGACCTGCGAAGCTACCGCAGCGACCACCTGATCGCCGAGGACGCGTTCCCCGGCGCCGTCGTGCTCACCGAGGCCGAGCTGACCGCCGAGCTCGGTGAGGTACCCGCGGACGCCAGCGAGTACATCGACATCGACGCCTTCGCCGGTGGCACCTACAAGACCGCCCTGGTCGCCGGCGCCGCGCAGCTCGACTACGACGCCGCCAAGATCACCGGCAAGCTCGACGTCACCTACGTCAACAGCCTGCTCGCCAAGCTCAAGAACCCCGTCGCCGAGATCGTCGACCTCGTCGGCCTCGAGCGTGGCTACGCCTACCGCCACCTGGGGAAGATCAGCCCGCACGCGTCGATCGGCGCGCGGTACCTCGTCGTCAAGGACGCCTTCGACGTGTGGGCCCGCATCAACTATAAAAAGTCGAAGGGCGCCAGCCAGGACGTCATGGGGGCCGCGCAGCAGGCATGGTTCCTCGACACCATGAAGGGCGCGAAGGAGACCTGGAAATTGTGGGGCAACGAATATTGCCTGCTGCCGCTGGCGATCAACCTCAAGGGCCTCGCGCCCGCCCCCTTCGACAAGGCTTTTTATATGAACGCGGACATGTGGGACGGCATGCGGGACCGTCGCAGCGAGATCCTCACCGAGCTGGCGAAGCTCGACAACGTCGTCGCCATCACCGGAGACATCCACGCCTTCTACGCCGGTGTGCCCGGCACCAACGACGACCCGACCCAGCGCATCGCCGAGTTCGTCACCAGCGGCATGAGCT
>JAYUXQ010000458.1:0-1792 GCA_043752905.1 Nannocystis sp.
AAGGGCGGCTGGATGCCCAAACACGAGGACCACGTGCGCGGGCTGTCGTGGCTCGGGACGTGGAAGCAGCCCAAACTGGCGGTGCCGAAGGAGGCGCGCAAGCTGGTGCGCACGGACGGGGCGGTGGCCGAGCTGCGCGAGGGTTTGCGCAGCCTGTGCTGGACGCTCGACGAGCCGCATCGGATGGCCCGGCTGACGCCGAGCGCGGGGGGGTCTTACAAGTCGCGCTGGCACCCGCGGGCGTTCCGGGCGACGTTCGAGCGCGAGGCGGGGCTTCGCGGGGTCGACCCGACGCAGCTGTGGTCGCTGATGTACACCGAGTCGAGGTTTCGCCGGCACGTGGTGTCCTCGGTGGGCGCCCGCGGTGCGATCCAGATCATGCCGAACACGGGTGAGCTGTTGTCCGCGCGGCTGGGCGAGACGCTGCCGGACACCGACATGCTGTTCGACATCGACACCAACGTGCACCTCGCGGCCTACTACCTCGACGAGCTGCTCGACAAGTTCCACGGCCAGGCCGCGATGGCCTACGCGAGCTACAACGGCGGGCCCTTCAATGTGGAGCGCTGGCTCGAGGCGAAGGCGGACCGCGCCGGTGGCGGCCAGGCGCTCGAGCTGGACGTGTTCATCGCCGAGATACCGCTACGTGAGACCGCCAACTACACGCGTCGTGTGCTCGAGGTGCAGGCGGCCTACAACCTGCTCTACCGCGGCGAGCTGCCGCGCTGGCAGAACACCGTCGACGCCGTGGTCGAGTCGAACATCGACTTTTGAAAGTCGCCCGGAGTACCCGGCGCGTAAAAGCGCCGTAAACGGGACTTGTCGGGCGGCCTCTGGCAGTCTACCGTGCATGGACGCCGGGGCCTGACAGCCGCGGCGCGCCCTGACGGGCTCCGGAAGGACACATGGGTATGAACGAACGACTGAATCAATTGGGCCAGGCGGCGCGCCGCCTCAACGAGGGCTCCGACCAGCTCAATACGCTGATCTCGGCGATCGATCATGCGCTCGCGCGTTTGATGATCGGGATGGACTACGTGCATCCGCGGCCGCTACAGGAGACGATGAGCGTCGGCCGCGACGGCAAGCGGGTCATCGAGCTGGCGTTCCTCAGCTACCTCCGGATCCAGGGCGAGTTTCACCTGTGCATCAAGACGGTGAAGATCCTCGAGTCGAAGGTGGCGCTCGCGTCGGAGAGCCCGGGGAACGTCATCCCCCTGCTGTCCGCGCCGCGGGTGCTGCGGCACGCGGCGGTCGACCTGCTGCCCGAGCTGATCCAGGTGCTGTCACATCAGGTCGGTGACCTGGTGGCCCAGATGGAGCGGCGCTGCACGACCGCGAAGTCCCTGCTGGAGCAGCTGGAGGACCTCGAGGCGCAGATCGCAGCCAGCCGCGAGGCGATCGCCCGCGACTCGGCGGTGTGAGCGGAGGGCCCGCCTTTACCGGGCGGGCTCGCGAGTGTTATATGCGCGGCGATGTCTGGCCGCGTCCTCGTCACCGCCGCGCTCCCCTACGCCAACGGATCGATCCACCTCGGGCACATGCTCGAGGCGATCCAGACGGACGTCTACGTGCGCGCCCGCAAGCTCGCCGGGGACGACGTCATCTTCATGTGGGCAGCCGACACCCACGGGACTCCGATCGAGCTGCGCGCGCGCGCAGAGGGCATCACGCCCGAGGCGTTGATCGAGCGCGCCCACGCCGAGCACGCGCAAGTTTTTAAAGACTTCGGCATCGGCTCCGACATTTATTACACGACGCACTCGGACGAGACGCGCCGTCACGCGGAGGC
>JAYUXQ010000459.1:0-4643 GCA_043752905.1 Nannocystis sp.
CCCTGACTTCGGGCCGCTGCACGTCACGGACTCGGCACCATGGCGATGCCCGTTGCGCTCGCCAACATCGGATCATCCGCCAGCACCTCGACCCTGCCCAGGTCATGCCCGGCGCTGCAGCGGCGGAAGATGACCCGCGCCGCCTCGAGCTGCGCCCGCCGCTCGAGCGAGCCGACCGCCGCGTGCCGGCCCTGCTCGAACAACGCCAGGCCCTCGTCGTATGCCAGCCCCAGCGCCCGCGCCTCGGCGATCGCCCGCTGCCACGCGCGTCGGGCCGCCTCGGGCTTGTTCGCCAGCCACAGTGCCCGCCCGCGTAGCCGCCAGGCCCGGCTGCGCGCCACCGGGAACGCCCGGGCGAATCCACGGAGCCAGTCGCAGGTCCTCAGCGCCGCCTTGCGCAGCGCCGGCGCGTCGTGGCCCTCCGTCAGCTCCCACAGCGTCAGATAGACCTCGCCGACCCCCGTCAGCGCCTTGATGTGGGGGAACATGCCGGTGCCTGTGCGCTCGATCAACGCGCTGCTCAGGTCCGCCTCGACGCGCGCCTGTTCGCGCAGACCGGCGCGCAGGAACACGTGCGCCCGGATCCCGTGCATGCCGACCCGCGTCAGCGTGTCCTCCTCGGACACCATCGCCTCGCGCTTCGAGATCCACTTGAGCGCCTCGCTCTCGCGACCAAGCAGCGACAGCGCCGTGCCCATGGCGATGCTCGCCCAGAATTCGAAGCGCGCGCTGGCGAAGCCGCGGGCCTCGTCGGCGAGCTCGCGGGCGACCCGCAATGCATCCTCGAAGCGCCCCTCCAGCTCGTGGATCGTGCCGATCAGTGACACGCCGGTGGCGATCATCTGGCGGTCGCCGGCCTCGCGCGCGAGCCGGATCCCCGCCTCGACCTCCGACATCGCCGGCGTCATTTGTCCGCGTCCCAGCGCCAGCATCGCGCGGGCCAGGCTCACCTGACACACCGCGCGGCTGTTGCCCGCCAGGCAGCGATCGAAGGCCCGCTGCGACAGCCGCTCGAGCCCGATCAAGCCGGCCAGATAGGCGACATTGGTATACGCGGGCGAGCTCGGCGCGAACTCCCGCGCCGCCTCGGCCCGGTGCACCGCGAACACGCTGATCGCCAGCATACGAAACAGCTCGGTCGCAAAGTAATACTCGAGACTGATCAGACAATACAGGTGGGCGACCTCGGCCAGCCGCTGGCGCTTCGCCTCCGTCAGCCGCGGGCGCAACGCTCGTGGTAACAAATTCCACACCACCAGCAACCTCGTCGTCGCCGTCAACAGCCGCACCCCAAAGCCGAAGTTGCCGCGCGGCAGCGGCTCCCCGAGCAGCGCCAGCCCCTCGCACAGCCACGTCATCGCCGCGTCGTGGCGCCCGACCTCGCTCCACGCCTGACCGAGCTGACGGCGCCAGCGGGCCCGTCGCAGCGCGTGCGCGGCGTCCCTCGCCGGACCGGTATCGAGGCTCGCGGCCTGCTCGAAGCAGTAGATCGCCTCCTTCACCGCCCCCTGCTGCATCGCAACCTGGCCAGCCTTCTCGAGGTAGTCCATCGCCCGCGCCGGATCTTCCGCCCAGCGCCAGTGATGTGCCAACAATAGATATTGCCGCGGATCCTGCCCGTAATCGACCTCGTACCACTGCGCGATCGCCCGGTGCAATACCCGTCGCTGCGCGAATGCCAGCAGTTCGTACGCGGCCTGCTGCAATACGATATGCTTGAAGCTGTACGCCAGATCCGGCTCCGGTCGCTCGGGCACCAGCAGCCCGCGGCGCAGCAACATCTCGCACTGCTGCGGAAGCGTCGCCCGGTCGGCCTCGACCGGGTGCACCGCCGCGATTACGCGATACGGGAACACCCGCCCGATCACGCTCGCTACCTTGAGCGTCAATTGCTGCTGCGGGGTCTGTTGATCGATGCGGTTGAGCGCCACGCCATGCACCGTCTCCGGCAGGCGCTCGAGCGCCCCGGCGGCCGCCTCCGGGCGCAGGCTCGCCGTGCCCGCCAGCATCGCCAGCGCCCCCGCGTCACGCAGCGCGCAGGCCAGTTCCTCGCTAAAGAACGGGTGCCCCTCCGCGCGCGCATGTAACAGGTCACCCAGCGCCGGATCGATCTTCGCTACCCCGAGGCGCCGCGCCACCAGCGTGTCCGTCTCCTCGCGGCTGAGCACCCCCAGCTCGAGCCGCAGCGGGTCGCCGTCGGCCAGCAACGTGGCCAGCTCGACCGGCAGCTCGTCGCCCAGCGGTCGCATCGCCAGCACCAGCAGCAGCCCCGGCACCGCCCGGCGCACCGCCAGCGCCAGCGCCCACGAGGCCGGGTCGAGCCAGTGCGCGTCGTCGAGGATCAGCAGCTGCGGCGCGTCGCCGACCGCCGTGCGCACCAGGTGCGTCAGCAAGGCCCGCGTGTTGGTCCCGCGGACCACTCCGGCCATGTTGCGCGTCACCGGGTTCTCGCGCAGCTCGAGGCCCAGCACCTCGGCGAGCAGCGGCGCCCACGTCTCGCCGTGCGGGTGACCGGCGAGCAACGCCCGCACTCGCAGGTCCGCGCGCTCCTCCGCGCGCCCGATCCACGACGTGAGCGCTGGGCGCCACGCGTAATACGGGCTGTTTGACTCGACCGCGTTACCGGCCCCGACCGCGCTGGCCAGTCCCAGCCCCTGCGCCGCCGCGACGAGGTGGGCGAGCAGCGTCGACTTGCCGAGCCCCGCCTCGCCGAAGATCACGACCACCCCGCCCTGCCCCGCGCGCAGCTCCGCGAGCCGCTGCGCCAGCGCCGTCTGCTCCTCGCCACGACCGACGAGATCCGCGGCCGACTGCGTCAGCGCCGGCGACAGCGTGCTGACTCGCAGGCGCGTCGGTCGATAGATCCCGACCGGTTCCGCCTTGCCCTTCACGCGCACCGGTCGCAGCTGCGTCGACAGCACGCGCGTCCCGCAGGCGCGCACCGTCGCCTCGTCGCACAGCACCTCGTCCTCCGCGAGCTGCACGAGTCGGGCCGCGAGGTTGACGACGTCACCGAGCACGCTGTACTCGCGGCGAAGATCACTCCCAAAGGTCCCGCAAAACGCCATCCCCGTGGTGATCCCGATCCCGTGCCCGACCGCCCGCGTGCGCAGGCGATCCGAGATCTGGATCGCCGCTCGCACTGCCCGCTCCGCGTTGTTCTCGTGCGCCTGCGGCGGCAGCCCGAACACCGCCACGAGGATCACCCCACGGTCCTCCATGACCAGCTTGTTGATCGACCCGCCGAGCTTGTCGACGTACGCCTGCGTCGTCTCGACCAGCTCACGGATCAACCGCTGGCTCCGCGCGCCGACCCCGTCTACATCGGGCAAGTTGATGAACAGCGCCGAAATAGGTCGGTGCTCGGCTATCCAGGCCCGCTGGCCGGCGTCGATGCGCGACAGCACCGCGTGCGGCACGAAGCTCCGCAGCGCCGCAGCGTCGACGACCACCTGCGTGCCCTCCAGCGACTCCGCCGTCGGGGCCGTCGGCGCGACCGACTGCAGCCGCACCAGGCGGTCCGCGAGTCGCGAGCCGCGTGCGTGCCGGCTGATCTGCGCCCACGCCTCCGCCGAGAGCACCACCTCGCCCGGCGCCGCCACTCGCTCCGCGCGGCCCATCTGCACCAGTGGTTCGCCGCCGACGAAGAACTCGCAGCGACCGACGGCCCCGCCGAGCACCATCGGATACACCGTGCCCGCGCCGATGCCGACGCGCCACCGCAGCGCCTCCGTGCCCTCGACGATCGAGTCGCCGAGCCGCGGCCGCGTGCTGCTTGTACGCGCCACCGCGGGCCCCTGGACCTGGATCGCCAGGCCGCAGCGGGCCGCGGCCGCCACCGCCGCCGTGAGACTGCCGTTGGCCGGCCACAGCGCGAAGATCGCGTCGCCCGCGAACTTGATCAGGTCGCCGCCGTGCTCACGGACCATCGCCACCACGCGCCCGAACTCGTGGTTGAGCGCCTCCGTCAGCAGCTCTGCACCCTGCGGGCCGCGACTCGCCAGGCGCTCCGCCAGGGTTGTAAAGCCGGTGATGTCGGCGAACAACGCCGCGCCCTCCATCGCCTCGACCACCTCGCTGGCGACGCCGCGGGCCAGCCGCGACAGCAGCAGGCCCGGGGCATACGGCTCGAGGGCCGCGGGTGAGGCAGACGCGTCCATGATAATGATTCCACCCGGCTCAGGGCGGCGCGATCGACGACGCCCCGCGCTGGGCCCGGCTCAATTGTAGGAGGTGAATCGCCTCGAACACGATGACCACCGCGAACGACACCAGCAGCCACAGGAACGGCTCCTCGACCGGCAGCCCGTTCCACGCGGCGATGAATTCGCCGATCATCATGTGGGGCTTGTACCCCCACCATTCGTACGGGAACGCGATTGTCGCCTCCCAGAGCATGCTGAGCGTGAACATCACCAGCGCCGAGAAGCTAAACGCGTGCCAGTTGATCTTGGATTGCACCGAATCGAACAGCAGGGCCGAGGGTATGAACGCCGCCGCCACCAGGAACGTGAAGTAACCCGGGAACCCGCACGGGTCGGGCGACAGCAGCTTTTTATACATCGTCGCCAGCACGATCAGCGCCACCCCGATCAACGCCGACGGCCAGTGCAACGCGACCCTCGGCGGCTCCACCGGGTGGC
>JAYUXQ010000460.1:0-4641 GCA_043752905.1 Nannocystis sp.
ACCCCGGCGGCCTGCGCCTCGAGGCCCCGCTCGGCATCTATCTGTTCACGGATCAATTCCCCGAGCTCGCCGAGCTCCGCCTCACCCGCGTCGTCCTCGGCCTCGGCGACGAGGGCACCAGCTTCGACCTGCAAACCGAGCCTCCGCTCGGCCCGCTGCTGCGCGCCCTGCTGCACCGCCTCACCGGCGAGCACCTGATCCCGCGGCTGCCCCACGACCGTCTGCGCGCCGGTGGCGTGCTGCAGACCGCCGACGCCGAGCATCACGTGCTGTGGCGCCACGGCCTCGGCGACAGGCGCACGATGATCGTGCGTACCTCGGCCGGCGCCGAGGTCTCGCTGCACCACACCGAGGAGGCCCTGGTGCTGTCCGCACCGGCCGGCCTCGAGGTCGTGTTCGACGGCCTGCCGCTGCCGCCGGCCCGCATCGAGCGGCTCGCCTATCACTGGCAAGATGGCACGATCGACGCCGACGAGGGCGCCGGCCTCGGCGAGTTCGGCAACACCCTCGCCGGCCAGCTGCTGCGCGTCCGCGCCGCTCCGCACGCGCCGCGCGGCCTCGGCCTCCACGCGGCCGGCGGCCCGGGCCTCGACGCCGCCCAGGAGCGCCAGTTCTCCGCGACCTTGCTCAGTATCCCGGTCCCGCTGCTCGGCCACATCGCGCTCCGCTTCGACCCGCAGGACACCCTCGGCCTCGACGCCGGCCCCGATCTCCTGAGCATGACCAGCGAGCGCGGCGTGTTGCTCGTCATCCCCGAGCTCAAGGCCTCGCTGCTGATCCGCGGCGCCCGCTACGTGCTCCCGCGCCGCGCCCTCGAGCTCGACGCGACCCCGGCCCCCGGCCCCTACGTGCTCGCGCTCGCGGGTCTGTGCATCGAGGCGTTCCTGATGCCGCTGCTGCGCAAGGCTCTGCCGCTGTGGCCCGACGCGGAGGCGACGGCCCCGTGGGCGATGGCCCAGGTCCTGCGCACGAAGCTGGCCGAGCGCCTCGGCTACGCGGCCGACCTGTCCCTCGCGCCAGGTGCCTTCCTGACGATCCGCCGCACGCCCGATACCCTGATCCTGGGCGCCACCGAGCCGGTGCAAGTCTCTGGCGACGGCTTCCTGGGCGAGCTCGGCGTCGCCGCAATACGCTGGCTCCCCGGCGACGGTCGCATCGAGCTGCTCACCCAGCCCGCACCCGGCCCGCTCGCCCTCGACCTCGCGCGCCGCCTCCACGCCCGCTTCACCCCCGACTTCCTGGCGCGCGGCCTCGCCGAGCGTCTCGCCCTGCCCGCCCGCGTCAGCGAGCCCCCACCGCTGCCCCCGGCCCCGAATCGTCCCGCCCTGATCGAGCTGCCGCTGCCGCTGCTCGGCAGCCTCTCGTTGACCGTCGACCGTAGCCACGCGACGACCCTGTCGCTGCGCCGCGACCAGCTCGCCGCGCGCCTCGGCGACGGCGCTGTGCTGCACGCCGAGGAGCTCGGCGTGCACTTCAACGTCCGCGGCGCCGACATCACCTTCCTCCCCTTCACCGTCGAGCTCGACAGCGACCCCCAGGCCGGCGAGCTCGAGGACCACCTCGTCACGCACGCGCTGCGCGGCGTGTTCGCCCGGTTCCTGACCCTGTTCTGGCCGAGCCACCGCTCGCCACGCGACGGCCACGACATCCTGCTCTCGCTCGGCCGCGATCAGCCGTGGGGCCCCCTCGATCTGTGCGTCGCGCACGGCGGCGCGATCGAGCTGCAGCTCGACCCCGACGGCATCGGCCTGCGATCCGACGCCGGTGTCTTCATCGCCGGCGAGGCGGTGGGCTGGTTGCCCAACTTCAACGTCCACTCCGTGCGCTATCGCTTCAACGACGGCGCCGTGCGCATGCGGATCAGCGGCGTCGAGGAGCGCTACTACCACGAGGCCGCCTCCGTCAGCCCGTTCACCGAGGACCTCGTCGCCCACCTGCTTCGCGTGCTCGTCATCCCCCACATGCCGACGTGGACGCAGCGCCTCGGCCTGCGGATCTTGCCGCCCCCCGCGATGCCACCCGTGGACCCCACGCACATCGCCGTGTGGCGCGCCCAGCTGCCCGGCGGCTACGCGCAGGTCAACGCCATGATGGACCCGACCGACACCCTGACGATCCGCGCCAGCCGCGAGGAGTTCATCTTCACGAGCGAGCGCGGTCTACAGATCGACGTGCCCGGCCTGCACCTGCGCATCCCGCTGCAGCGCGCCCGCTATCATATGCAAAGTGGCGAGGTCCAGGTCGACGAGCTCGGTCAGCTGGAGAACGCGCTCGCCGAGGCGATCATGCGCCACCAGCTCACCGTCATCGACCCGACCGCCGCCGACCCCGGGACGACCAGCCTCACCGATGTCCTCGATCGCTTCCCGGTCGAGGACGACGGCCGCCGCGTGCTGTTCCACGACAAGCTGGTCCGCATCATGCTCGACCCGGAGACCGCCTTCCTCGCCGAGGTCATCCCGGAGGGCCTGCGCATCACCGTCGACCCGCCGCTCAAGATCGACGGCGTCGCCGGCTTCGACTTCGTGTTCGCCGGCCTGCGCTTCGACTTCGCCGACGCCAAATTCCACCTCGACATCCAGCGCGACGGCCTGCTCGCCGGCGTGTTCTCCCGCCTGATCAACAAGGAGGCCGAGGCCCTGCTCGAGAGCATCCTGCTCCCGCTGCTCCCGAAAGCGATGCGCACCCCCGGCTACAGCCTCGCCACCGACCCGAACCCCAGCGCCACCCTGGCCGCCCTCGTGCGCACGCTCAGCCTGGGGAAACTCGGCAAGCTCACCGCGCAGTGAGACAGACGGGAGTTCCCCCACCGTGGACAGCGCGCGCCGCCTGGCATAGCCTCAAGCAAATCCTGGGCAAGATCGAGCTCGAACAACATCGTGAAGCTGACCTTCAAAAACCTCGGCACGATCCGACACGCGGATGGGCCGACGAACAGAGGGGACAGCGCGCATCATGAAGCGGCCAGATCGACACGAAATCTCCGCGCTGCTCGAAAAGCATCGCATCGTCCCGAGCCCGCAGTGCCCGCCGGAGCTGCTCAACGCCCACAGGAGCCTGATCTATTTCATCGTACGGGCGTTCGAGTCGGACCCGCGCGCGGCGACCGGCATGCTCGCCGCAGTCATCGAATGGTATCGTCGTTACGATGAGCTGGCCAGCGCGCAGCCGACCGAGAAGGACTTCGAGTACCCGACAGGCAAGGTCAGGCTCCGCCTCGCGTGTGGCGCCGGATGCGACCCTTGTTGTACGACCCCGGTCTCGGCGATCGGACCCGAGGTCGCCCTGATCGCCGTCTACATCAAAGGGGAGTTCACGCCCGATCAACGAGCCGCCCTCGCTGCCCGCATTGAAACGCGCAAGGAGTCGATACAAGCCGCCCCGCAGGGCGTCCACATGTGCCCGCTCAATGTCCACGGAAAATGCTCGGTGTATGGGATGCGCCCGCTCAACTGTCGCAAGTGGCACTCATTCGACGAGTCGGCGTGCCGCAAGGCCTTTCTCCACGGCGACAGGGCCGTCCTGATCCCACGAGGCAGCGTCCGGGCCGATGCGTCGGGTCTCGTCTGGCAGAGCGCGGTCGCGGCATTCTCCGCGGTCGGCCTCCCCGTCAAGGAGCTCGACTTCGTTCCGGCGCTCGAGCTCGCGCTCGCGGACGAGCATATCGCGGCGCGTTACGCCGCGGGCGAGCCCGTGTTCGCGGACGTCGAGCGCCTGCGATGAGGTCGAGCCGACGGCCTGCGATCGCCAGGACCGGGAGATATCCAGAGACCCGACATGGCAGCCGACCAGCGCCAGCACCAGCGAACCCGCGCTGCGATCCTCGCCGCGCTCGCGCGTCACGGCACAACAGCAAGCGACGGCCGCCACCGAGCTCGGCATCAGCCCTCGACGCTGTACCGCCGCCTGCGCAGCTACGGCCACGAACCCGCGTGAGCCCGCCGCAGCGCGCTCGCCTCAGCGCCCGCGTCCGCCGCTTGCGTCACCTTCTGGCGGCGCTACGACGGGGCGATGAGCAGCGCCTTCGTCAACGAGGAGACCGCCTCGCTCAAGAACCTCCCGGGCCTGCCCGACCGCACGGTCAGCGCGGCCCGCAACCTCGTGACCACCCGCGGCCTCGCGCTGCTCGACCGCTCCCTCGCGCATCACCGCGACGCCCTCGCCGCCGCGACCGCAGCCGGCGACACCGGGGCGATCGCCCGCGAGGAGCGAGAGCTGCGCTACTGGAGCGCCCGCAGGGCCTCCGCCGAGCTCAGCGAGCCGACCCCCGCCGACCTCGACACCGTCGTGTTCGGCGTCTCCGTGACGGTCCGCTTCGACCACGACCGCGAGCAGCCGCACCGCATGTCTCGCATGTCTCGCATGTCTCGCATCTCTCGCACCTATCGCATCGTCGGCGAGGACGAGGCCGACCCCGAGGCCGGCCTGCTCGCGTGGACCAGCCCGGTCGCACGCACCCTCCTCGGCGCCGCGATCGGCGACACCCGCAGGCTCCCGCGCGGCGAGGTCGAGATCCTCGCCATCGACCGTTGACTTGCCACGCCACCGCCGCCACGCCGGCCGCAGCCGGCTCCCACGTCGTCGAGCGCGGCAGACCCGTGCGACGGGCGTTCGAATACGGGCGATGTCCGTCGCTCGAGC
>JAYUXQ010000461.1:0-28322 GCA_043752905.1 Nannocystis sp.
GACGACCGGCGTCTCCGGGTTCTTGTCGCGCACGCAGTTGGGCATGCACGCGGGCTTGATCTGGTCGCGGATCTGGTCGGCGATCGCCTTGAGGGCCGCCGAGTAGTCCTGCTGGCAGATCGAGTACAGATTGCGCGTCTTCTCGTCGACGAAGGCCTCGGCGAACTCGCGCTCGCGGACCGGCGGCACCGCGGTGCCGGCATCGAGGATGCAGCCCGGGCCGATGCCGAAGTTGGTCTGCAGGCCGATGTCGGCGGAGTCCTCGTACGGGATCTCGGCCTGGAAGTCCTCGTAGCCCTTGGGCACGCCGGCGATCAGCGAGACCAACACGTTCTGGCCCTCGTCGATCAGCTGCTTCTCGGCCTCGATCGACTTGACGAAGTCGATGTACTTCGAGACCGGCTGGAGGGCCATCTTCTTCGGGTCCGTGGTGACGGCCTTGGTGATGTCGTAGTTCTGCGAGTGGCACTCGGCGAAGGTACCGGGGCCACCCGTGCACTCGACGCCGGCCTTCCAGCACAGCGCGGAGGTCGGAGCCGGGTCGTCCGGAGAGTTCCAGAACACCTTGTTGGTGGTGAAGATCTCCTTGGTGTTCGGGTTGTAGGAGCAGTCCGTCTCGTCCGTGATGAACACAATTGAGAGGATCGCCGCCTCACGAAGGAAACCGTAGTTGTTCTTCGAGGCCGAGCTCGACGCGTTGGCCAGCGCGAGGTACATGCTCTCGAGGTGGGACTCGAAGCCGCAACCGGCGACGCCCTGCGGGCCGTAGCACTGGAACGCCTCGACGTTCGAGTCGACGCCGGTGATGTTCGACTCGGTCTCGATACGCTCGATCCACTTGCGCGGGACCTCGTTCGTGTCGTAGCCCGTCGTCGTGCCGCGGACCACGAGGTCGGCGTCGCGCTTCGTGCAAAAGGCCGTACAGGCGGACGAGAAGTCGGCCTCGCCGAACTTGAACTCGTTCTGGTCGATGCGGTCGAGGCAGCTCGAGAGCACCAGGTTGCCACCCTCGGGCTTGTACGTCGCTTGCGGACAGCGCGGGTTGCCGGAGTCCGTGGTGGTGATGCCGATGCGGTAATTGGCCTGGACGTCCTTGGCCTCGAGCACGTTGATGAACGAGGCGAAGTTCTTCGAGAGCAGCTGCTGCTCCTCACCCATCGACCCCGAGTTGTCGATCACGAAGAGGATGTCGACATCCTTGTTGATGGCGATGGCGACCGTGTTCTCGGCCTCCTCCGACTTGTCGTACTCGACCGCCTTGAGGGGATGGTCGAGGCAGGCGCCGAGCAGCAACGCCGTACCGGCACAGAGCGTGAGATTGGCGAGGCGGGAGGACGAAAAAGTACGCGACATGTGGATTTCTCCGCGGGGCGAGCCCTACGCCCGCCACCATCGCAAAGGACAGGGTCCGTGTAAAGCACTACGACATCCACGCGGCGGGTGCTTCGCCGCGCGGCCGTGCTCATGGGTCCGCGTCAGCCGGGCGCCGACGCTGGCGACGCGCGCCGGATCTGGCGCCATGGCCCGCCGGAGCGGGCGCCGGGGCCTGGGAGCCAGGCAATTTCGGGGGCCAGACCCCGCAGCGACGCGCCAGCACGGGCGGGCGCAGTCCTCAGGCGCGCTCGTGGTTGCCCTTGCCGCGGCCGCGGACGACCAGGCGGACGGGCACGCCACGCAGGTTCCAGCGGGTCCGGAACCGGCGCAGGAGGTAGCGCTCGTAGGCGGGGGACAGGCACCGGCCGTGGTTGGCGGAGATGACGATCAATGGGGGATCGCTCTCGGCCTGGGTGGCGAACAGCAGCTTGACCGGCTTGGGGCCGAACATCGGCGGCGAGTGCTCCGCGACGGCGGCCATCAGCTCGTCGTTGAGGTCGGCGGTCGAGATCCGCTTGCCGAGCGCGCGGGCGGTGTGCAGGCACGCTTCGATCAGCTCGTCCATGCCGCGGGCGTGGCCCTGGCCGAGATCCCGGCCGCTGCCGACCACCGAGGTCTTGATCAGGAAGGGCTTCTCAAGGAACGCGAGCTCGTCCTGGGTCTCGGTCCAGATCTCGTGCGCCTTCTTCTTGTCGCGGGCCACGAGATCCCACTTGTTGAGCACGACGACCACGCCCTTGCCGCGCTCGTGGGCCATCCGGGCGATGCGCTGGTCCTGGTCGGTCACGCCGGTGCTGGCGTCGAGCACGAGCACGACCACCTGGGTGCGCTCCATCGTACGGATCGCCTTGATCGCGGCGAGCTTCTCCATCGCCTTGTCGATCTGCTTGCGGCGGCGCAGGCCCGCGGTGTCGATGAGGACGATCGGCTGCTCGTTGTAGACGAAGGGCAGGTCGATCGGGTCGCGCGTGGTCCCGGCCTCGGCGTCGACGATCACCCGCGGCGCGTGCAGCAGCGCGTTGATCAGCGTCGACTTGCCGGCGTTGGGCCGACCCATGAACGCGACCCGCGTGCCCTCCGGGACCGCGACGACGCTGCCCGCGGGGGACGTATGCGCCAGGTGGGCCAGGATCGCCTCGTTGAGCTCGCCGACGTTGCGGCCATGCGCCGCGGACACGGCGATGACATCGCCGAGCCCGAGCTCGTGCATGTCCGCCGCCGCCATCTCGCGCGCGGGGTTGTCCGCCTTGTTGGCGACCACCAACAGAGGTCGCCCCGAGCGACGGAGCAGCTCGGCGATCTCGCGGTCGTCGCTCGACAGGCCGTCGACGAGGTCGACGACGAACAGGATCAGGTCGGCCTCCTCGATCGCGATCTCGGCCTGGGCCCGAATGTGGCGCATCAGCCCGACGTTCTCGTCGAGGTCGAGGCCGCCAGTGTCGACGACCAGGTAGCTGTGCCCCTCGTGATTGACCGCGCCGTACAGGCGGTCACGCGTGACGCCCGGGCGGTCCTCGACGATCGCCTTCTTGGCGCCGACGAGCCGGTTGAACAGCGTCGACTTGCCGACGTTGGGCCGGCCGACGATCGCCACCAGGCTGGTCGGACCGGACGTGATCGCGGCCTCGGCCATGTCCTCGGCGAACTCGCCGTCGCCTGCCGCGTCGAAGGCGGCATGACCATCGTGCTCGGCATGAGCATCATGAGCATCATGAGCATCATGAGCATCATGAGCATCATGCTCGGCACGATCAGATGTTTTTTTGTCCTCGGCGCTCACGACTCACCTCCCACGGCCTCGTGGAGCCCGAGGCGCTGCATCAGGGCGGCGTCACGGGTCCAGTTCGCGGAGACCGCGACGTTGAGGAACAGGTCGCAGGCGCGGCCCGTCAACGTCGAGATCGCTTTGCGGGCTTCGATCGAGATGGCCTTGATCGTCTGTCCGCCCTTGCCGATGACCATCGGCTTCTGGCTCTCGCGCTCGACGTGGATCGTCGCGCGGATGATGTCCTTGGGCGGCCGCTTCTGCTCCTTGAACGCCTCGATCGTGACGGCGCATGCGTACGGCAGCTCGTCGCCGAGGTGGCGGAACAGGGCCGCGCGCACGCGCTCGCCCGCGTGCCAGCGCATGCTGCGGTCGCTGAGCTGGTCCTCTGCGAAGTAAGGGCCGCGCAGCGGCAGGCTCGCGGCGATGTGGGCCCGCAATGCATCGAGGCCGGCGCCGGTGTGCGCGCTGACCGGCAACACCGCGGCGAACTCGTGCAGCGCCGTCCACTTGGCGATCACCGGCAACAGCAGCTCGGGCGGGTGCAGGCGATCGACCTTCGTCATCACCAGCGTGATCGGCTTGCGCACCTCCTTGAGGGCCTCGAGCGCCGCGACGGCCCCCTCCCCCGGCTCCCAGGCCGCGGCCGCCTCGGGATCGAGCAGCTGCGGGACCTCGGCGAGCAGCAACAACACGTCCACGGCCCGGGCCCCGCGCAGGGCCTCGTCGACCATGAAGCGGTTGAGCGCCGAGCGAGCGCGGTGGATCCCGGGCGTGTCGACCAGCACCGCCTGCATCTCGGGCGTGGTCCACACGCCGAGCAGGCGTTCGCGGGTGGTCTGCGGGAAGCGAGTGGCGACCGCCAGTTCGGCGCCCACCAGCGCATTCAGGAGGGTAGATTTGCCCACGTTGGGCCGGCCACAAAGACCCACCTGCCCGGCGCGGAAGTCCGCGGGGACGGCGGGATCGACCGGTTCGTCAGGAGGCGGATCGTGGGGTCGCTGGGGGGACATCGCTCGAATGCGGGGTTATTGGCCAAATCCCCGGCGCCCGCAAGCCCGGATCGCGCGTGTGCCCGTCGCCGCGGATGACCGGCCGCACGCCGGAAGGCGCGGGGGGTCCTGAGCCTACTGAGTCATACATGTAGGATATTTGATTCCATGGCCCGACACAGCGATGCTGCGATCCATGACCGTCGCCGTTGAACGCCGCGCCACTACCCGGATCGACAAGCTCTTCCGCGTCCTCGTGTTCTCGGAGGAGTTCGGCGAGCAGTGGTTCTGCGCCCGCAATATCTCCGAGACCGGGATGTTCGTGGAGATGCCCGAGCCCCTCCCGCTGCGCAGCAAGGTGGTCGTGCGCTTCCAGATGCCCGACGACGACGCGGCCATCTGCGCGATCGCCCGGGTCCAGAACCATTACTACCTGCAATACGCCGGCACCCACGGGCTCCAGGCGCTGTCGGGCGTCGGACTCCGGTTTCTGCGCTTCGTCGCCGAGATCGGCGGCGTCGTCGCCCAGGACCGACTGCACTGACCGAGCTTAAATGGAGCGGGCCCCGGCGAGCGATCGTCGGGGCCCTTCGTTTTGGGCTGGCCCGGAGGACATGACCTCCGGGACAGGTGTCACTTCGGCGGCGGCGGCAGGTCGAGCTCACGCGCCGGCTTGCCGGGCTTGATCGTCTTCGGTTCCGGCACGGGCGCGGGCTTCGGGGCCGCCGGCTTCGCGGGCTTGTGTGCCGCCGGTTTCTTCGCGGCGGGCGCCGGGGTGGCCGGGGGCGTGGCTGGCAGGGCGGGCGGGGACGCGGACGGGGCGGGCGGGGTCGCGGCGGGCGGGGTCGTGCCGGCGACGGGGGGGACCGGTGCGCCCGGGACCGACATGCCGGCGACCGGCAGCACCGGTGCGACAGGTGCTGCGAGCGGCGGCGCGACCTCCACGGGCGCTCCGGCGGCCGGATCCGTGCTCTCCGTATGGGCGGTCAGCATCGCGTAGGCCACCCCGCCTCCCACCAGCCCGATGCCGATCAGCAGGATCAGCCAGGTCGGGGTGCCGCGGCTCAGGTTGCTCGCGCCGCGCTCGGGACGGCCGTTGGCGGTCGCCTCCGGCATCGACGACAGGTTGCCGATGAAGGTGCCCTTGCCGCCGGTCTGCTCAGGTGCGTGTACGCCGGTGAACTCGAACACCGTGCGGTTGCCCCCAGCGGCCAGCTCGTCGTGGCGGTTCGGAGCCGGCGGCGGGGCGACCGGATGCGGCGCGGAGGGCGGATAAGGCTGCTGCTGCTGCTGCTGCTGCTGCTGCGGGTACCCTTGCTGCGGATACTGCTGTTGGGGATATGGCTGCTGCGGGTAGCCCTGCTGCTGCGGGTAGCCCTGCTGTTGCGGTCCCGCCTGTTGCGGCTGCTGTGGATGGTATTGCTGCGGCTGCGGGTACGGCTGCTGCTGCGGGTACGGCTGCTGGGGATATGGCTGCGAGCCCGGCATCTGCACCGCGACGCCGATCTGCGCCGGAACGTAGTGCGGACCGGCCAGGGCCGCCGGAACGGGCGCAGGGCCCCCCCGCGTGGGGTCGTTGCTGCTGCCGAGGGGCAGCGTGGACGAGGGCGGCGGCGTCGGGGCGTGGTTCACGAGCAATCTCCTGTGGGCGCGGGCCCGAGTCGTCGCCGAGTGTGCCACGGGGTGGCCCGGTCGGCGAGCAATCCGCATGCCGGCGGGTGGTCCTCGTCGGCCGGGCTCTGATACGCTCCGCCCCGCATGGCCGAAACGCCGCGGGGCTGCTTCATCGTCCTCGAAGGCATCGACGGGAGCGGCACCACGTCGCAAACGCGCGCGCTCGCCGATCGGCTTCGCGAGCGCGGCCGCGAGGTGCTGGAGACCCGCGAGCCGACCTCGGGCGCGATCGGGGCCCTCATCCGCGAGCGTCTCAGCGTTCGCGCCGCCGCCCTCGATCCCGCCGCCCTGGCCCTCCTCTTCGCGGCCGATCGCCTCGACCACCTCACCCGCGAGGTCCTGCCGGCGGTCGCCGCCGGCACGGTCGTGATCTCGGATCGTTATCTCCTCTCCTCGCTCGCCTACCAGTCCCTCGACTGCGACCCGGACTGGATCCGCCAGATCAACGCCCGCGCGGCCCGCCCGGACCTCACCCTGGTGCTCGAGGTCCCGGCCGAGGTCGCCTTCGATCGCGTCCAGCGGCGCATGACCCATGGCGCCGCCGTCGAGGAGCGCTTCGATGCCCTCGCCCTCCAGCGCCGCGTCGCCGAGCACTACCGCCGCTTCCGGGACGATCCCGGGCTGGGCCTGGTCCGCGTGATCGACGGCACCGCCGGCCCGGCGCAGGTCACCGCGGCCCTGGTCGCGGCCCTCGACGAGGCGGCCCGGTAGGTTGCGCGGGCGCAGCGACGCGGACTACCATCGCCGCGATCATGATCGACTACGCCACCCTGTGCAGAGCCATCGAGGACTGGAAGTCCGGGCGTCAACCCTCCGCCGTGACCCCCGCCCCGCCCCGGCGCATCGCCGCCCCGGCGCATCAGGAGGAGGAGGCCGTCGAGTACTCCGCGGTGTACGACACCAGCGACCTGCCAGCCGAGCAGGCGGCCCCCGACTCGACCGTCGTCTATCAGCTCTCCGAGTACGAGGAGGCCGATGGTGACGTCGAGGCCGACGATGTCGAGGTCGCCGACGGCGAGCGCTGAGGTCTGCGGGGTCGCGCCCCCGCGCGAGATCATGCCCACGGGCGCGCCGACTCGGGCGCGCATGCGATAGCCTCGGGTCGCGATGACCCGTCTGTCCCGCCCAGTCCCCGAAGTCTGCCTCGCCCTCCTCACCGTGCTCGCCGCCTGCGGCGACAGTGCCGGCACGAGCTCGACCGGCGCGAGCAACTCGACCGACCCAATCAGCAGCACGGGCACCGCGAGCACCGGCACGCCGACCACCGACGCCTCGGAGACAACCGCGGCCGGCAGCGCGACCGACAGCCCGACCTCGAGCCCGGGCATGACCGGCGACGGCACCGGCACCGTCACGGGCACCACCGCGGTGACGACCTCCACCGCGAGCACGGGCGAGACGACTGGTGAGGACACGACCACCGGCGCTCCGCTCGAGCACTTCCTGCTCGGCGTGCACGTCCAGGACGTCTCGCCCTCGCCCGCGATCCTGTCCGGCCAGGACGTGTACATGGGCGCCTACGGGGCGCCATTCACCCGCGGCCCCGCGCAGGGCGTGCATGACCCGATCTACGCGCGGTCGTTCGCCATCGAGGGCAACGGCGGCGGGCTGATCATGAGCATCGTCGATCTGCCGGGCATGGGCAACCGCATCACCCGCGACGTGCGGACCAAGGTCGCGGCGCTGACCGGCCTCGACGAGGCGCAGATCCTCGTCGGCAGCACTCACAGCCACTCGACGCCGGACTTCATGGGCCTGTGGGGCGGCGTCCCTGGCGACTACCGGACCTGGCTCGTCAAGCGAGTCGCCGCGTCGATGGCCGCCGCCTGGGACGCGCGCGTGCCCGGTGAGCTCCGCGTCTCGACCGGCAAGGCCCCCGCCAACAACCGTCGCGGCTGGAACTTCACTGACGACGACATGACGATCCTCGACGCCTTCAATCTCGAGCAGCAGCGCCTTGGTACGCTCGTCGTCTTCGCCGCGCACCCGGTGATCCTCGGCGCGGACAACAAGCTCATCTCCTGTGACTACACCGGCTACATGGTCCAGTCGCTCGAGGACACGCTCGGCGCCCCCGCGGCGCTGTTCAACGGTACGCTGGGCGATGCCTCGCCCAAGGTCCCCGACGGCGATTACGTCGACGACTTCGCCCGCGCCGAGACCTACGGCGAGCTGCTCGCCGGCATCGCCGTCAACATCGCCGACGGTGGCGTGGCGATCGAGCCCGAGCTCGAGTTCACCCATGTCACCTGGGTGCAGACCGTCGACAACACCCTGTTCAAGGCCGCCTCGTTGCTCGGCATCCTGCAATACGACTTCGAGATGAACGGCTTCGAGCAGAAGGTCACCACGCAGGCGACCTACTTCCGCCTCGGCAGCCAGGTCCAGGGTGTTGCCTTCCCCGGCGAGTCGCTGACGCGCAACGGCCTCGAGATCAAGGCCTCGATGCTCGCCCCGCACAAGATCATCCTCGGCAACACCGGCGACGCGCTCGGCTACTTCGTCCCGAGCGACGAGTGGCAGACCGGCAAGAACGACAACTACGAGGAGAGCGTCTCGCTCGGCAAGTCCGCCGGTGACAACGCCCGCGACAACATCGTCCCGCTGATCGTCGCCGGCAACGCCGCGCTATGAGCTGTCCGAAGAGACAGATCAGTGGCGCAGCGCCGCGGCGTCGAGCACATCGCCGCAGCTGTGCGCAGCGTCGTCGAGCGTGAACAGTCCGACGAGATGCCCACGGTCGACGATCACCGCCGCCTCCTGACGAAAGCGCAGCAGCTGGGCCAGGACGGCGCCGACCGGCGACCACGGGGCCACGACCGTCGGCTCGCCGCGCATCAGCGCCTTGACCTGCAAGCGGGCCAGCTCGCGCGGTGAGCGGGACTCGAGGTCACGCTGCATCACCAGCCCGAGCAGCTCGCCGAAGTCGACCACCGGCAGCACGTCGACGCCCTCGTCCCGCATACGCCGCCACGCCCACGCGGCGCCGTCGTCGGGCAAGAGGGACAGCGGCAGCGGCCGCATGATCTCACAAACAGGGCGCGGCATGGCCAGTCGCTCATCCTAGCCCAGCGCCGGGGCCGACGCACGCGCCGGGGCCGTGTTCGTTCCTCCGTACGCTCAGGGCGGCGACACCGGAAAGTCCGCGATCGGCAGCTCGCGGCCGTCCTTGAGCGCGAAGGTGATCGCCACCGTGCCCTCGCGGCCGAGTTGACGCAGCTCCGCGAGCACCGTGCGCAGCTCGTTCATCCCGTGGACCCGTACACCCGCGATCTGCGTGATGCGGGACTTGAGCAGCTGTTCGCGCCCACGCCAGTGCGTGATGGGGGCCAGCGGACGCAGCTCGGCGACCGACGGCTGCTCGTTCGTCTCGTCGAGGTGCAGGCCGAGCAGATCCTCCGCGTCGATGAACACCTGGCGGTCCGCCGGCGCCGCGGCGACCACCAGCGTCACCGGCAGCCGCGTGGCGCCGCGCAGCACCGTCAGCGCCAGCGTCTCGCCCGGTATGAGCCCTCGCACCATCTGCACGAATTCGCGCGCGAGCCGGGCCCTTGCCACCTCGCCGGCCCCGTACGCGTCGAAGCGTTGCCCGCGAGCCTCGACGATGGTGTCGCCCGCCTGCAAGCCCGCCTGCGCCGCCGGCTGTCCCGGAAACACTTGCTGCAATACCAGGCCGTTGCGATAGCCGAGCGCCGCGGCGGCCTCGGTGACGGCGATCCGCGAGTCGACCTCGACGCCGATCTGCCCCGAGCGCGCCAGCTCGCCCTGCTTGAGCGCCCGCAACAGCGCGAAGATGTGGTCGACCGGGATCGCGAACGCGATGCCCTGGGCTCGCTCGATCGTCGCTGTCGTGATGCCGACGAGATCGCCGCGAAGATTGAACAACGGCCCGCCCGAGTTGCCGACGTTGATCGACGCGTCGAGCTGGATCAGCGGCGTCTGTTTATTGCGAAGGATGTGCGTGCGACCCAGCGCCGCGACGATCCCCTGCGACACGCTGTGATCGAGGCCCAGCGGCGTGCCGACCGAGAAGACCCCCTCGCCGACCTGCAAGCCGCTCGAGCGTCCGAGCCGCGCCGCCGTGAAGCGCTCGGCGTTGTCGGCCGGCCGCAGCTGTAGCAGCGCGATGTCCTGATCACGATCGGCGATCAACAGCACCGCCGGCAGCTCGCGTCCGTCGGCGAAGCGGGCCCGCACCGCGCCCGTGGTCTCCGGCGTGCCCGAGGCACTGAGCACGCGATGCGAGGGATCGCGGATCTCGCCCGCGATGACATGGAAGTTGGTCAGCACGAGCCCGGTCTCGTCGACCACCACGCCGGCACCGATCGTCTCCTTGCTGCGCAGCGTCACCACCATGTCGCGCGTCTGGGCGACCGCATCGACCAGCGACAGCCCGCGCGGGCAGCTGCCCTCGCAGCTCTCGACCGCCGGCACCTGCATCGGCAGCTCGGGCAAGCGGGACAGCGGCGCCGCCTCGATCACCGGCGCGGGCGCGGGCGCCTCCTGCATGCCGAGGAACACCGCCGCTCCGCCGAGCAGCACCCCGAACACCGCCGCCCCGGCCGCCAGCCACAACGGCTCACCCCGCGGACTCTCGGGCATCGGTCGATCGTCGCGCAGCGGCATGGCGGCGGTAACCTACCCTGCCCCGCCGGCATTCCCCAGCGCTCGCCCGAAGCGATGGCCGTCCGCGGCCGCCCGCCCGGCCGACCTGCGCCGCCCGGTCGCAGGCGTGTTGACTTGCTGGCGGCTCCCGCGTAAATCGTCTGGGTTCATTTCATTTTGAACTGAAACGACGCCATGCCCAGCCAACCCTCCCTCTCCGAGCTCCAGGTCGTGCTCGATGCAATTGCGCCCGAGGCGCCAGACACCGAGGTGCTCCCCGAGCCGCTGCCCACGGTGCTCCTGCGGGCCCAGGACGAGGTCTCCGACATTTGCGCCTCGATCGCAGAATTCTGGGGCTTCACGCGCACTCAGGGCCGGATCTTCGGCCTTCTTTTGACGTCCCCCGAGCCGCTCGAGCACGGCGCCGTCCGGGCCCGCCTCGACATCTCGGCCGGCTCCGCGAGCATGACCCTCGCCTCGCTGGTCGACTGGGGCGTGCTGCTGCGCGACGGTCGCAAGTACCGCGCCGAGACCGACCTCTGGAAGCTGATCACCGGCGTCCTCGAGCGTCGCGAGCGGGCCAAGGTCGAGGAGGCCCTCGAGCGCGTGTCCAGGGTCCTCGCCGAGCTGCGCGCCACGGCCCCCGCCGATCCGCGGATCGAATTCGTGCGGGCCCGCCTCACGTACATCCACGACTTCTTCCAGCTCGGTCGCTCCTTCCTCAACGCCCTGCTGAGCCGCGGACCCGTCCGTGGCATCCTCGGCAGCCTCGCGCGGCGGGCCGCCCGCGCCGCCGCCCCGCGCTGACCTCGTTAAAAAGACGCCCATGAACCATATGGCCACCTCCCTCGCATCCCCTCTCGCGAGCCCGCCAGACCCCGTCCGCCAGGACCCTGCGGCCGCGATCGACGGAGCCAGCGCTCTCGTCGCCGCCGAGCTTCACGAGGTGGAGGCCAGGCTCGGCGACCTTCTCCAGTCCTCTATCGCGATCATCCCGGAGCTGTCCGGCCAGCTCGCGTTCGCCGGCGGCAAGCGCTTTCGGCCGCTCGTGGCATTGCTCGCCGCGCGCGCCTGCGGCTTCATCGACCCCGTGCGCATCACGATCGCCGCGGTCGGCGAATTGCTGCACACCGCCACCCTCTTGCACGACGACGTCATCGACAGCGGCGAGTTTCGCCGCGGCCGGCCGACCGCGCGGCTGCAGTACGGCAACGGCATGGCCGTCCTGACCGGCGACTTCTGCCTCGCCCGCGGCCTGCAAGCGATCGCCTACTCGGGCCGCCTGACCGCTGTCCAGACCCTCGCCGACGCCGTCACGCGCATGGCCGAGGGGGAGGTCGCCCAGCTCCAGGTCGCCGGCGACGCCACCCTCGATCGCGACCGCTACTACCTCGTCATCGATCGCAAGACCGCCGCCCTGATCGCCTGGTGCGCCAGCCTCGGCGGCCTCGTCGAGCCGCGCATCGCCGCCGCCCTGCACCGCTACGGCCTCGAGATCGGCTACGCCTTCCAGATCGCCGATGATGTCCTCGACTACACCAGCGGCGTCGATCAGACCGGCAAGGCCCGCGGCCAGGACCTGCGCGACGGCAAGCTGACCCTGCCGATGATCCTCGCCTGCAGCCACGACGCCGCGCTGCGTCGGCGCCTGATGCAGCTCCTCAACGCCGGTCCGCCGGTCGACCTCGACGCCACCGCCGACCTCGTCACCCGCGTCGGCGCCTCCTCGGCCGTCGAGCAGGCCTCCGCCGTCGCCGAGGCCCACGCCGCCGCCGCGATCGCCCAGCTCGCGATCTTGCCGCCCTCCCCCGCCCGCGAGGCGCTCGCCGAGCTCGCCCGCTATGTCGCGCGTCGTCGCACCTGACCTTTTGGACCTGTCCCCATGACCAGCCTCAACCCCACCACTCCCACGGTCGACGCCCACGGCGCGCAGGTGCAGAGCATGTTCGACGGCATCGCCCACGGCTACGACCGGGCCAACCGCTGGATGAGCTTTGGCACCGACATCCGCTGGCGCCGCAAGGCCGTCGCCGGCATGTTGCCGGCCGGCCGCGACCCACACGGCGCTCGCCTGCTCGACCTGTGCGCCGGCACCCTCGACTCGACCCTCGAGATCCACACTCAATTCCCCGCCGCCGACATCCTCGCCGGCGACTTCTCGGCCGGCATGCTCGCGCATGGCCGTGGCAAGCTGGTCGGCGCCGCCGCGGATCGCATCACGACGCAGCAGATGGACGCCCACGCGCTCCCGCTCGCCGACGCCAGCCACGACGCGATCTTTTGCGCCTTCGGGATCCGCAACCTCAGCGAGCTCGAGGTCGCCACCCGCGAGCAGCTCCGGGTCCTGCGTCCGGGCGGTCGCCTGACCATCCTCGAGTTCTTCCGCCCGACCGCCGCCGTCACGCGGGCCGTCCACGCGCTGCACAACCGCACCCTCCTGCCGCTGCTCGGCTGGGCCGCGACCGGCAAGCTGGGCGCCTACCTCTACCTCCCGCGCAGCATCGGCCGCTTCACCACCGTCGAGTCGTACACCCAGCTGCTGCACGACTGCGGCTTCGTCGACGTGCAGGTCGAGCGTTTGACCCTCGGCATCGCCTGGGTCGTGCGCGCGAGCCGACCGGAGGCGATGTGAAGCTCGTCCTCGGCATCACCGGCGCGAGCGGTGCGACCTACGCCCGCCGCGCCGTGCATCTGCTGTCCGCGCTGCGTGCGGGCGCCCTGCCGGGCATCCCCGCGCGACCCGATCTTCAGGTCGACATCGTGTGCTCCGCCACCGCGCCGCAGGTGTGGCAGCACGAGCTCGGCGTCGACATGCCCATGCAGTGGGACGGCCTGCGTCGCTGGGATCGCGGCGACTTCAACGCCCCCTTCGCCTCCGGCTCCAACGCCCCCGACGCCGTCGTGCTGATGCCGTGCTCGATGAGCGCGCTGGCCCGCGTCGCCCACGGCGGTGGCGACGACCTGATGGCCCGCGCCTGCGAGGTCGCCCTCAAGGAGCGTCGCAAGCTGATCCTCGTCGTCCGTGAGACCCCGCTCAGCCTCGTGCACCTGCGCAACATGGTCTCGGCCACCGAGGCGGGCGCCGTCATCTTGCCGGCGATCCCCTCGTTCTACGGCGACATCAAGACCCTCGAGGACGCGATCGACACCGTCGTCGTCCGCGCCCTCGACCGCGCCGGCCTCGAGCTCCCGCTCGTGCGCCGCTGGGGGACCACGCCATGACGACCCTCATGCCCGCCGACGGCTTTAGCCCCGCGGTGACCGATGTCGCCGCGCTCGTCGGCCTGTTCACAGACGCCGCCGCCGCCGCCCAGCGAGCCTGCCAGGCCCGCCAAGGCCGCTTCGGCGCGCACATCTGGGTCCGCCCCGCCCCCGCGCACGCGATGCCGGTCCTCGCCGGTGTGATCCGCGGCGCCGAGTTCATCGACCTGTCCGTGAAGACCGGTCCCCAGGGCCATTTCCTTCAAGACATGTCCGATGTGCCAGCCTGGCCCGACCCTCGATCCCTGCAGCCCGGCGACCGCCTGGTCCTGCGCGTCGAGCACGACCAGCTCGCCGCCTACTGCGCGTGGCTCGTCCGCGCCGCATCGGCCGCGACCGACTGGACGCTCACCCCGTTTTGCCCCGAGCCCGGCGGTCTGTTTCGCCTGCACCTGGTCGCCGCCGCCCGCCTCGCCCTGCCCGCCCCCGTCCGCGTCGAGGTCCGTCACGACCTGCACGGCGTCCGCCTCGCCCAGGTCGCGCTGGGCTTCGGCGCCGACACCCTCGCCGGCCCGCTCGACGCCGGCCGTCACTTGCCGCTCGCCGGCGTCCCGCGGCCCAGCGAGACCAGCGCGGCCGCGCTGGCCGAACTGGTGCGCCAGGCCGGCCTCGAGGCGACCACCTCCAAGGAGACCATGCCATGACCCGCCCTACCCGTGACATCCGCCGCTTCGCCACGATCGCCGACAAGGTCCGCAACGGCGTCGACCTCGACCTCGACGACGGCATGTTCCTGTACCGCTACCCCGACCTGCTGGCAGTCGGCGCGCTGGCCAACGAGCAGCGTGAACGCCTGCACGGCGACGACACCTTCTTCAATGTCAACTTCCACATCAACCCGACCAACGTCTGCGAGGCGGACTGCAAGTTCTGCTCGTTCGCCCGCCTGACCCCCGAGTCCCCCGCCGCGTACACGATGAGCCTCGATCAAGTGCGCCAGAAGCTCGTCGACCGCATCGACCAGCCGGTGACCGAGATCCACATCGTCAACGGCCTGCACGGCGGCCTGCCCTTCGAGTACTACAAGGACTGCCTGCGCGTGCTCAAGGCCCTGCGCCCGGACGTCCACCTCAAGGCTTACACCGCGGTCGAGATCCACTACTTCGCCGAGAAGTTCGGCATGAGCTACGAGCAGGTCCTGCGCGAGCTGATCGACGCCGGCCTCGGCAGCCTCCCCGGCGGCGGCGCCGAGATCTTCGCCGAGCGCGTGCGCCACAAGATGTGCAAGGACAAGGCGACCGCCGAGCAGTGGCTCGAGGTCCACCGCACCGCGCACCGCCTCGGCCTGCGCAGCAACTGCACCATGCTCTACGGCACGATCGAGACGCTCGAAGAACGCGTCGATCACATGCTGCGCCTGCGCGCGCTGCAAGCCGAGACGGGCGGGTTTCAGACCTTTATCCCGCTCGCCTTCCACCACGAGGGCAACGACTTCGAGCGCCTCCCCGAGCCGACCGGCGTCGACAACCTCCGCACCTACGCGGTCGGCCGCCTGATGCTCTCGAACATCGCGCACATCAAGGCCTACTGGATCATGATCGGCGTGAAGATCGCCCAGGTCTCGCTGAGCTTCGGCGTCGACGACCTCGACGGCACTGTCCAGGAAGAGAAGATCTATCACATGGCCGGCGCCGAGACCCCGCAGGCCATGACGCGCACCGACCTCGTGCGCCTCATCCGCGAGGCCGGGCGCACCGCCGTCGAGCGCGACACCCTCTACAACACGCGATGGACCGACGACGGCGCGGCGCTCGACGGCATCCGCCTCGACGCCAGCGTCCCGTTCTCGGGCCACAAGGACCGCGTGCAGCTGCGCGTCGTGTCCTGATCGGAGACCCCATGAACAAGCCGTTACGCGTCTGCGCCGTCTCGTTCCTCAACGCCTGGCCGCTCGTCCACCCGCTGACCCGGCAAAACCTGCCCGGCGCGCCGCGCTTCCTCGACGCCGACGGTCAGCCGCTGTTCGAGGTCAGCACCGCCCTGCCCTCCGAGTGTGCGCGCCAGCTCGAGGACGGCCTGTGCGACGTCGGCCTCGTGCCAGTCGCCGCCTACGCCGCGCACCCGGAGTGGGAGGTCGTGCCGGAGGTCGGCATCGGCTGCCGCGGCCCCGTGCAAAGCGTCGTGCTCGTCGCCGACTGCCCGCTCGAGGCCATCACCCGCGTGCACCTCGACGCCGCCTCGCGCAGCTCCGCCGTGCTCGTGCGCCTGTTGCTCGCGGCCCGCGGCGTCCACCCGGCCTTCGTCACGGCCCCACACCGCGAGGGCCTCGCCCGCGTGCGTGGCAACGACGCCGCGCTGATCATCGGCGACGCCGCGCTCGGTCTCACGGGCCCGCGCGTGCACGACCTCGGCAACCTCTGGCAGGCGACCACCGGCCTGCCCTTCGTGTTCGCGTTTTGGGCCGCCCGTCCCGGCCTGCTGACGCCCGCCCACGTCGCTGCCCTGCAACAGGCTCGCGCCTACGGCCTCAAGCACGCCGAGGAGCTCGCGCGCGCCTACCGGGAAGCCCGCCTCCTCAACGACGAGCCCACGCTCTCCGAGAACGCCTACGCCAACTACCTGCGCCGATCGATCCGCTACAGCCTCAGCACCAAGGAGCGCGAGGGCCTGGTCGAGTTCCTGACCCGGGCCCGCGAAGCCGACCTGGTCCAGATCCCCGGCCTCGCCGACGACGACACCATCCACGTCCGCTTCGCCGGCGGCGCCGAACCGGCCGCCCTCTCCCTCGCCCGCAAACCCCGGCCACCGATGCAGGTCGAGCCGCTGCTCGAGCGTGCCGCGACCGGCGGTCGCCTCGACCTCGCCGAGGGGATCTTTTTGTACGAAAACGCCCCCCTCAACCAGCTCGGGGCGGCCGCCGATCGCCGGCGCCGGACCATGCACCCGGACGGCGTCGTCACATACATCGTCGACCGCAACGTCAACTACACCAATGTATGCGTAACACGTTGCAAGTTCTGCAATTTTTATACCCCTCCGGGTGCCGACGGAGGCTACGTCCTCAGCCGCGAGACCCTCGCCGAAAAGTTCCGCGAGACCGAGGCCCTCGGCGGCGTCCAGATCCTCCTGCAAGGCGGCCTCAACCCTGCGCTCGGCCTCGCCTGGTACGAGGACCTGTTCCGCTGGACCAAGCAGAACTTTCGCCTCGCCCTGCACGCCCTCTCGCCGACGGAGATCATCCACATCGCCGAGCTCGAGGACCTGCCGATCCGCGACGTGTTGATCCGCCTGCGCGCCGCTGGCATGGACTCGCTGCCGGGTGGCGGCGCCGAGATCCTCGACGACGACATCCGCGCCCGCATCTCCCCCTTCAAAAACACCGCGGACGAGTGGCTCGCCGTCATGCGCGAGGCCCATGCCCTCGGCATGAAGACCACCGCGACCATGGTGTTCGGGTTCCAGGAGACCTCCGAGCAGCTGCTCCTGCACATGGACCGCCTGCGTTCGTTGCAGGACGAGACTGGCGGATTTACCGCCTTCATCACCTGGCCGTTCCAGGCCGAGGGCACGCGGCTCAAGCTGCGCGACGATACCAGCCCGGTCCGTTACTTGCGGATCCAGGCACTTGCACGGCTCTACCTCGACAACATCCCGAACCTGCAGGTCTCGTGGCCCACGCTCGGCCCCGAGATCGGTGAGGTCGCCCTGCGCTTTGGCGCCAACGACTTCGGCTCGATCATGATCGAGGAGAATGTCGTCTCCACCGCCGGCGCCCGCTTCATGATGAACAGCGAACAGGTCGAGGCGCACATCCGCCTCGCCGGCTTCGCTCCGGCGCGCCGCAACATGCGATACGACCGCTTGCCGGCCGCGGCCGCCGTTGCGACTCCTCCCTGATCTGGGCCTCGCCCGAGGGCTCCACGGGGGTGTGCATCCGTGACCCCCCACACGCCCGCCGCGGCTACCAGCAGCGCCGCAAACCGGCGAGAACATAGTATTTGCACGCTTCAAAGCGGGGTACCGCAGCCCCGAGGACACCGGTCTCCATGGCAGCACATCGCATCACGAAGGGGCTCGACCTGCCCATCGCTGGCGACCCGCAGCAGGCCATCTCGCCCGCTGGCACGGTCCGCCACGTCGCTCTTTTGGGTGCCGACTACATCGGCATGAAGCCCAAAATGGAGGCGAAGGTCGGCGACCAGGTCAAGCGCGGCCAGCTCCTGTTCGAGGACCGCAAGGCCCCTGGCGTCCGCTTCACCGCCCCCGCGGCGGGCACCGTCGTGGCGATCCACCGCGGTGAGAAGCGGGCCTTCCAGTCGCTGGTCATCGAGCTCTCGGGCTCGGACGACCAGGTCGAGTTCGGCTCCTACCAGGCCGGCGCCGCGCCGGAGCAGCTCGACGCCGACAAGGTCAAGGCGCTGCTGCTCGAGTCGGGCCTGTGGTCCGCGATCCGCATGCGCCCCTTCTCGCGCGTCCCGGCGCCCGACGGCACCCCGCGCGCCATCTTCGTCACCGCCGTCGACACCAACCCGCACGCCCCCGATGTCGGCGTGGTGCTGCGCGGCAAGGAGGACGACCTCAAGCGCGGCCTCGCCGTCCTCGCCAGGCTGGCCCCCAAGGTCTATCTGTGCAAGTCGAGCAAGCTGCAGATCGCGGTCACGGGCGTCCCGGGCGTGCAAGTCGAGGACTTCGATGGTCTGCACCCGGCCGGCAACGTTGGCACCCACATCCACATGCTCGAGCCCGTCGACCGCGGCCGCGTCGTCTGGCACGTCGGCTACCAGGATGTCGTCGCGATCGGCGTGCTGTTCGCCACCGGCCAGCTCGACAGCCGTCGCGTCGTCTCCCTCGCGGGGCCGACCGTCACCCGACCGCGTCTGGTCGAGGCCCAGCTCGGCGCCTGCCTCGACGAGCTCACCGCCGGCGAGCTCGCCCCCGGTGAGAACCGCGTCATCTCCGGCTCGGTGCTCTCGGGTCGCAAGGCCGTCGGCGAGGTCGAGGGCTACCTCGGCCGCTTCCACGTCCAGGTCTCCGCGCTGCTCGAGGGCCGCCAGCGCGAGCTGCTCGGCTGGCTCGGACCGGGTTCCAGCAAGTTCTCCATCCTGCCGATTTACTTCGGCTTTTTGGGCCGACTGTTCGGCAAGAAGTTCAACATGACGACGACCACCAACGGCTCCCCGCGGGCGATGGTGCCGATCGGCATGTACGAGCGGGTCATGCCGCTCGACATCCACCCCACGTTCTTGCTGCGCTCCCTTCTCGTCGGCGACACCGACCGGGCCATCCAGCTCGGCGCGCTCGAGCTCGACGAGGAGGACCTCGCCCTGTGCACCTTCGTCGATCCCGGCAAGGCCGACTACGGGGTCATCCTCCGCAAGAACCTCAGCGAGATCGAGAAAGAGGGCTGATACCCATGCAGTTCCTGCGTAACCTGCTCGACAGGGCCGAAAAGCCGTTCCACAAGGGCGGCAAGCTCGAGAAATTCTACCCGCTCTACGAGGCGACGGACACGTTCCTGTACTCGCCACCGGACGTCACCAGGGCGTCCTCGCACGTACGCGACGCGATCGACCTCAAGCGCATGATGATCATGGTGGTCATCGCCCTGATCCCGTGCGTGCTGTTCGCGATGTACAACACGGGCTTCCAGGCCAACAACGCGATCGCCCACGGGGCGCTCGCGCTGGCCAACTGGCAGACCTCGCTGTACCAGGCGCTCGGCTTGGGCTTCGACCCGACCAGCATCCTCGCGTGCATGATCCATGGCGCGATCTACTTCCTGCCGGTCTACCTCGTCACGATGATCGTCGGCGGGCACGCCGAGGTCGTGTTCGCGATCGCCCGCAAGCACGAGATCAACGAGGGCTTCCTCGTCACCGGTCTCCTGTTCCCGCTGACGCTGCCGCCGACGATCCCCCTGTGGCAGGTCGCGCTCGGCATCCTGTTCGGCGTGATCATCGGCAAGGAGGTGTTCGGCGGCACCGGCATGAACGTGCTCAACCCGGCGCTCGTCGCCCGCGCGTTCCTGTTCTTCGCCTACCCTGGCCAGATCTCGGGCGACCAGCCCTGGATCGCCGCCAACATGGCCCCGCTGGTCGCCGACGGCCTCAGCGGCGCGACCGCGCTGGCGCAGGCCGCCGTCGACACGCCGGCGATGATGTCGAGCTGGAGCTGGTGGGACGCCTTCGTCGGCGTCATCCCGGGCTCGATGGGTGAGACCTCGACGCTGTGCTGCCTGATCGGCGCCGCGATCTTGATCCTTACCCGTGTGGGCTCGTGGCGGACCATGCTCGGCACCACGATCGGCACCTTCGCCATGGCCTCGCTGCTCAACGCGATCGGCTCCGAGACCAACAGCATGTTCGGGCTGCCCCCGATCTGGCACTTCGTGCTCGGCGGCTGGGCCTTCGGCATGGTCTTCATGGCGACCGACCCGGTCTCTTCCGCCTTCACGGCGTGGGGCAAGCTGCTCTACGGCTTCGGCATCGGCGTCCTCGTGGTCCTCGTGCGGGTCATCAACCCGGCCTACCCCGAGGGCATGATGCTGGCGATCCTGTTCATGAACATGTTCGCCCCGCTCATCGATTACTTCATCGTTTCGGCCAACATCAAGCGGAGGACTGCTCTCTATGGCACGCGATAGTACCGGTTACACCGTCGGCTTCGCCGTCGTGGTGTGTGTCGTCTGCGGCATCGGCGTCGCTGGCGCGGCCGTGGCGCTCGGCGAGCGCCAGGCCGAGAACAAGGTCCTCGACCAGCAAAAACAGGTCCTCCTGGTCGCCGGGCTGCTCCAGCCCGGCGTGGCGACCAAGCCCGAAGAGGTCACCGCGCTGTTCGAGAAGAACATCCGCCGCGAGGTCATCGAGCTCAAGACCGGCGCCCCGGCCAAGGGCATCGATGCCAACACCTTCGATCAGCGCCGCGCCCAGAAGGACCCGGCGACCAGCACCTCCGCGCCCGACAACGCCGCCAAGGTGTTCCGCCTGCCCAACAACGCGCTCGTCTATCACGTCCTCAAGGACGGCAAGACCGACATGCTGATCGTCCCGATCCAGGGCTACGGCCTGTGGTCGGTGCTCTACGGTTACCTGGCGATCGGCAACGACGGCAACACCGTCAAGGGCATCACCTTCTACCAGCACGCCGAGACCCCCGGCCTCGGCGGCGAGGTCGACAACCCCAGGTGGAAGGCCCTGTGGCCCGGCCGCAAGATCTACGACGACAAGGGCAAGCCCGCCCTCGCCGTGATCAAGGGCCGCGCGGGCGACCCGAAGACCGACCCGTACCGCATCGACGGCCTCTCCGGCGCGACGATCACCAGCAACGGCGTCACCAACACGATCAAGTTCTGGTTCAGCGAGAACGGCTTCGGTCCCTACCTGGCCCAGTTCCGCAAGAGCCAGGGGAGGAGCTAGATGGACAAGCAGACCAAGGGCGTCCTCTTCGACCCGCTGTTCAACAACAACCCGATCGCGCTGCAGGTGCTCGGCATCTGCTCGGCGCTGGCCGTCACCACCAAGATGGAGACGGCGCTGGTCATGTCGATCGGCCTGACCGTCGTCACGGCCTTCTCGAACCTCGCGATCAGCCTGCTCCGCAACTACATCCCCAACAGCATCCGCATCATCGTCCAGCTGACGGTGATCGCCTCGCTGGTGATCGTCACCGACCAGATCCTCAAGGCCTTCGTCTTCGAGGTCTCCAAGCAGCTGTCGGTCTTCGTCGGCCTCATCATCACCAACTGCATCGTGATGGGCCGCGCCGAGGCCTACGCGATGGCCAACAAGCCGGGCATCTCGTTCCTCGACGGCATCGGCAACGGCCTCGGCTACAGCATGGTGCTGATGGGCATCGGCTTTATCCGCGAGCTGTTCGGCTCCGGCAAGCTGTTCGGCATCGAGATCTTCCAGACCACCAACGACGGCGGTTGGTACTACACGAACGGCCTGATGCTCATGCCGCCGTCCGCCTTCTTCCTGATCGGCATCATGATCTGGATCCTGCGCACGATGAAGCCCGAGCAGATGGAGAAGGAGTAGCCCATGTTCGAGCATTACCTCAACCTCGCGGTCAAGGCGATCTTCGTCGAGAACATGGCCCTGGCCTTCTTCCTGGGCATGTGCTCCTTCCTCGCCGTGTCGAAGAAGGTCGAGACGGCGATCGGCCTCGGCGCCGCCGTCGTGTTCGTCCTCGCCGTCTGCGTGCCGCTCAACCAGTTCATCCTCGCCGCGCTGCTTCGTGAAGGCGCGCTGGCGTGGGTCCACCCGAGCCTCGCCGCCGTCGACCTGTCGTTCCTCAGCTTCCTGGTCCAGATCGGCACGATCGCCGCGGTGGTCCAGGTCGTCGAGATGGCGGTCGACCGCTTCGCGCCCAAGCTCTACGCCGCGCTCGGCGTGTTCCTCCCGCTCATCGCGGTCAACTGCGCGATCCTCGGGGCCTCGCTGTTCATGGAGCAGCGCGAGTACACCTTCGGCGAGGCCGCCGTGTACGGCGTCGGCTCGGGCATCGGCTGGGCGCTGGCGATCATCGCCCTGGCCGCCCTGCGCGAGAAGATGCGCTACAGCAACGTCCCGGTGGCGCTGCGCGGCCTCGGCATCGCCTTCATCCTCGCTGGCCTGATGGCCATCGGCTTCCTCGCCTTCTCCGGCATTCAGCTGTGACGGGCTGAGACACTCCGAGGAGCACCCAACCCATGTACTCGACCATCATCATCCTCGGCGTGGCGATGTTCACCTTCGTGATCCTCGCCCTCGTGTTCGTCCTGCTGGCCGCCAAGGCCCGCCTGGTCAACAGCGAGGCGGTCACGATCGGCATCAACCACGACCCCGCGCACTCGCTGCGCGTGCCCGCCGGTAACACGCTGCTCAACACCCTCGCGAACAACAAGATCTTTATCCCCTCTGCCTGCGGAGGCAAGGGTTCGTGCGGCGTCTGCAAGGTCATCGTCAAGAGCGGCGGCGGCACGATCGGCCCGACCGAGCTCGGCTACGTCTCCAAGGGCGAGGCTCGCGAGGGCTGCCGCCTGTCCTGCCAGGTCAAGGTCAAGCAGGACATGGAGATCGAGGTCCACGCCGAGATCTTTGGCGTGCGCAAGTGGAAGTGCCACGTCAAGTCCAATGAAAGTGTCGCCACCTTCATCAAGGAGTTCGTGCTGGCGCTGCCCGAGGGCGAGGTCGTCCCGTTCCGCGCCGGTGGCTACATCCAGATCGAGTGCCCGCCGCACGTGGCGAAGTACTCGGACATGATCATCGAGGACCAGTACCGGGACGAGTGGGACAAGTACAACCTGTGGCGCTACGTCTCCACCGTCACCGAGACGGTGACCCGCGCGTACTCGATGGCGAATTACCCCGAGGAGTACGGCATCATCATGCTCAACGTGCGCGTCGCGACGCCGCCGCCCAAGCTGCCCGATGCCCCGCCGGGGATCATGTCCTCGTTCATCTACAGCCGTAAGCCCGGCGACGAGGTCACCATCTCGGGTCCGTTCGGCGAGTTCTTCGCCCGCGACACCAAGAACGAGATGGTCTTCATCGCCGGCGGCGCCGGCATGGCCCCGATGCGCTCGCACATCTTCGACCAGTTCAAGCGCATCCGGACCGACCGCAAGGTCAGCTTCTGGTACGGCGCTCGCTCGATGCGCGAGGCCTTCTACGTCGAGGACTTCGACACCATCCAGGCCGAGTTCCCGAACTTCAAGTGGCACCTCGCCCTCTCGGAGCCCAAGCCCGAGGACAACTGGACCGGCCACAAGGGCTTTATCCACCAGGTGCTGTTCGAGAACTACCTCAAGAACCACCCGGCCCCCGAGGACTGCGAGTTCTACATCTGCGGCCCGCCGATGATGAACGTCGCCGTCACCAAGATGCTGATCGACCTCGGCGTCGAGCCCGAGAACATCATGATGGACGACTTCGGCGGCTGATGAGGCTGATGTCTCCGAACAGGTGGACGTGTCGGATCCGCTGTTCATGAAGTACGGGAGCAGGGCGAAGGTCCTGCTCCCGCTCGCGCTCGTCGGCTTCGTCGGCCTCTGCGCCTGGCGCATGTGGCCGCGCCCCGATGTGCTGACCGTGAACCGGCCGGCGACGGACATCGCCGCCGCGCAGACATTCTCCGGCCCGACCATGGGCACGACCTACAAGGTCACCGTGGTCGCGCAGCTGAGCGCGGCCGACCAGCAAGGCATCGAGGCATTGATCGCCTCCGAGCTCGCCGAGGTCGACCGCCAGATGTCGACCTGGCGCCCCGACTCCGAGATCAGCCGCTTCAACGCGCATGCGAGCACCGACCCGTTCCCGGCCTCGCGCGGGCTGCTCGAGGTCGTACAGGCTGCATCCGAGATCAGCCGGGCCAGCGACGGCGCGCTCGACGTCACCGTCACGCCGCTGATCCGCGCGTGGGGCTTTGGCCCCGGCGGTCGCAAGCCCGACGCGCCAGCGCCCACTTCCGCCGAGCTCGAGGCGCTACGGGCCAGCGTCGGCTGGCAGCGGGTCCACGTCGACCTCGCCGCTGGCACCTTGCGCAAGGACCACCCTGCCCTCGCGCTCGAGCTGTCCGCGATCGCCCCCGGTTACGCCGCGGACCGCATCGCCGCGGGCCTGCGCGCGCTCGGCTTCACGCGCACGCTCGTCGACGTCGGCGGTGAGATCCTCGGGTCCGGCACCGCGGCGCACGGCGGCCCGTGGCGCCTCGGCATCGAGCGTCCCGACAGCGCCGGCGGCATCGTCCACGAGATGGTGATCGTGCAGGACCTCGCGCTCGCGACCTCGGGCGACTACCGCAACTACTACGAGCAGGACGGAGTCCGCCTGTCGCACACGATCGACCCGCGGACCGCAAGGCCCATCGCCCACGCGCTCGCCTCCGTGAGCGTTCTCCGGCCCACCGCCGCGCTCGCCGACGGCTGGGCCACCGCGCTCAACGTCCTCGGTCCAGAGGCCGGCTTCGCGCTGGCGAGCCAGCAGCGCATCCCTGCGCTGTTCCTCGTGCGTGTCGGCGACAGCTTCGAGGAGCGCAGCACGCCGGCCTTCGCGGCCTTGCGCCCCGCCCCCGGAGCGGCCACCCTGAGCCCGCCATGACCATGACCGTGATCACCACCCTGCTCACCATCGGCGTCCTGGGCGCTGTCATGTTCGGCATGGCCATCGGAGTCATCGTCGCCGGCAAGACCCTGCGCGGCTCCTGCGGCGGCGTCGGTACCAGCTGCGACTGCACGACCGCCAAGCGGGCCGAGTGCGCCAAGCACTGAGCCCCCCGCCCGACTAGCTCGAGGCCGACGAGTACCCCCGTAGCGACCGCACCCACAGCACCCGCGCGGCCACCATCAACAGCGTGCTCGTCGCGAGCGCCGTGACCACGGCCACCCAGTCCGCCTCCCCGAGCAACGCCTGCGCCGGATACGTCGTCATCACCGCGAGCGGGATCACGAACGTGAACAGTGCCCGCAGGAACCCACGGAACACCGTCGCGGGCCAGCGCGCGAAGTCCAGCACCGCCTCCATCAGGTAGGTCAAGTTCTGTAGCTGGACCGCGCGAAAGCTCGCGCACAACACCATGATGCCGAGCGCGTAGAGGGCGACGAGGCCGGCGAGGCCGATGCCCAGCGCCGCGAGCACATCGAGCGGCGCGGGGGCGCCGAGATGCATCAATGCCGCGATGATCAGCGCCAGTCCGCCGAGCGCCTCGACCAGCCGCCACGGCGCGAACGCGGTGATCAGGCACAGCACCATCGCGTCGGCTGGCCGCAGCAGCACGTAGTCGAGGGTGCCCTTGCGGATGTGGTTCATGCTCTCGATCAGCGCCGTCTGCAGCAGCGCGCTAAACAGCCCCGACACGAGCGTGAAACAGCCGGTCAGCAGCAGCAGCTCCCACGCGTCCCAGCCCTCGACCGTGTCGAGGTGTTCGACCGCGACCAGCAACGGCGCCATGCCGAGCGCGCTCCACAAGATCCCGAGCACGCCCTCGGTCCAAAAGCCGAGGCGGTACTGCAACGCCGCGAGCACGCTCATGCGCAGCTGGCCGCCGATCAACCGCGCATAGTAACCCGCGCTGCGTCCCGCGCTCACGCGCCCACCGCCCCGTAGGCCCGCAAACCCCGTCGCCACAGCGTCCACGCGAGCCCGCCGAACACGAGGATCCACAGCGCCTGCAACGCGAAGCCCGTCGCCATCTCGGCCAGCGACAGCCGCCCGATCACCAGCTCGACGGGGAACCCCAGCGCCGCATGAAAAGGCAGCCAGCGGACGACCGCGGCGAGGCCCGCGGGGAACAGACTGGTCGGCACCGCGTAGCCCGAGAGCACCATGTAGAGCCCGAGCCAGATCTCGAACAGCGCCGCCGACGAGGTCACCCAGAACGCCACACACGCGACGCAGATCTGCACGCAGAGGTTGAGCAGCCAGGCCATGCCGATCGCCAGAGGGACGAGCAGCAGGTGCGGGCCGGCCGACACCTCGACCCCACCCGCGAATACCAGCACGATCACGCCGACCGGCGCGGCCAGCATCGTGCGCACCGGCAGCGCCGCGAGGTTCGACATCAGGTGGTGCAGCAGCGGGTGGACCGGGCGCATCAGCAGCGTGCTCAGGTCACCGCTGGCGATCTGGCCGGCGAGGTCCCACACCACCCAGCTGGCGGTCAGCTGGCGGATCAGGAACGCGGCGACGAAGTACGCGACGAAGTCGGCGCGCCCATAGTCGCCGATCGGCCCGTGCTCCGCGAGGCTGCTCCACAGCGCCAGCGAGACCAGCGGGAAGGTCGTCGTCAGGATCCAGATCAACATTGCAGCGCGGTAGGCCATCGCCTCCGACACACCGAGCCGCCACATCGCGCCCATGATCCTCACGAGCCTGCGCACCCCGCCGACCTGGCTCATGGGACAGGCTCCGTCGGCGCCGCGACCTCCTCGCGGGTCGGCTTGAACAGCTCGCGCATGACCTCCTCCAGCGGCGCGTCCTGGACCGCGAGGTCCTGCGCGCCCGGGAGGGCCAGCAGCGCCTGCACGACCGCGGGCACGCGCGCCGGCTCGACGTCGAGGACCAGGCGACCGCCCGCGTTCTCGATCACGTGTCCGAGCTGCGCCAGCACCTCGGCGGACGGCAACGAATCGGCGCGCACGCTGGCGCGGCGCAGCGGGCGGATCCTCCGCGTCAGCGCCTCGATGCTGCCGTCGAAGCGCAGGCGACCGCCGTCGATCACCAGGATCCGCGGGCACAGGGCCGCGACGTCTTCCATGTAGTGGCTCGTCAGGATCACCGTCGCGCCGTGCTCGACGTTGTATCGGCGCACGAACTCGCGGATCGCCAGCTGCATCGCGACGTCCATCCCGATCGTCGGCTCGTCGAGGAACAGGATCCGCGGCGCGTGCAGCAGGGCCGCGACCAGCTCGCACTTCATGCGCTCGCCGAGGCTGAGCTGGCGCACGGGCCTTCGCATCACCTCGCCGATCGCGAGCAGCGTCACCAGCTCGTCGAGCCGGCGGCGGTAGTCGGCGGCGTCGATGTCGAACACCACACGGTTGAACTCGAAGGTGTCGACCGCCGGCAGATCCCAGCTGAGCTGGCGCTTTTGGCCCATCACCAGGCTGATCGCGCGCAGGAACTCCGGGCGCCGCTGCGACGGCACGTGGCCGGCCACCCGCACCTCCCCCGCGCTCGGGTACAGCAGCCCCGACAGCATCTTCAGCGTCGTCGTCTTGCCAGCCCCGTTGGGTCCGAGGAAGCCGACCCGCTCGCCTGCCGCCAGCGTGAACGACAGCTCGCGCACCGCATCGACGGTCGTGTACTGCCGGCGAAACAGCGCCCCGAAGGCCGCGCGCAGGCCCGCCTCACGGCGCGGCACCTGAAACTGCTTGCCCAGGGCCCGAACCTCGACCGCTGGCTCACGCGTTGCGTCCATCGATCACTCCCCTACTGGCGCCGCCTGCGCTGGACCGCGCGCCACCGCCACGCGCGCGAGCGGCACGAAGCTCCCGGTGCCGATGCAGTGGTGCAGGCCGAAGCTGCGGCACACGTCCGGCCGGAAGCTGTGCACGCTGCACCCGCGGTCGAAGTACGGGCATGGGCTCGCCCCCTTCGACAGATAGCCCGCGAGGTCGTCCTGCTCCTCCTCGAGCCCGTCGAGCGGCAGCAGGGGCAGGCGCGTGACCGGCGTCTCGAGGTTCCTGGCCAGGCGCCTGGCGTCGTTGCGGGTGATCGGGATCCGCAGCGTGCTGCAACAGGGGCCCTGACAGTGACCGCACAGCGCCATCATGCGCGTGACGACCCCCGTGTGCTCGTCGACGGTCACCGCTTCGTCCAGGGCGGCCAGCGGCACCCCCCCGGCGCGCATGGCGTTGGCGAGCCGCTGGAGGCGCGTCAGCGGGTGGCGGCCGACGTTGAGATCCATGAGCGGGCCGATCGGATCGCGCTTTTTCGCCATGCGCTCCGTACGTACCGCCGCCGGGGCGTCATGTAAACGCCGCTCTCGATCTTGCCTGGAGGCCCGGGGGACGCTAACGTGACGGCGGGCGCATCGCGCCTCCTGGAGGACTCCGTGAACCAGCAGCAGAATTCCTATTATCCCGACCCTGCCGCGGGCCGCACTGGCCCCGCGGGCCGCACCGGCGCCTCCGCCTCCGCGGAGATCGCCGAGCGCTCCAAGTTCATCGAGCGCACGTATCTCCACCTCGCCGGGGCCATCGCCGCCTTCGTCGGTCTCGAGTACGTGTT
>JAYUXQ010000462.1:0-11297 GCA_043752905.1 Nannocystis sp.
CTGCAAGAGCAGGCCGAGCAGGGCGTCGACTACTTCACGATCCACGCCGGCGTGCTCCTGCGCTACATCCCCTTGACCGCCAGACGCGTCACCGGGATCGTCTCGCGCGGCGGCAGCATCATGGCCAAGTGGTGCCTGCACCACCACAAGGAGAACTTCCTCTACACCGAGTTCGAGCGCATCTGCGGCCTGATGCAGAGGTACGACATCAGCTTCTCGCTGGGCGACGGCCTGCGCCCCGGCTGCATCGCCGACGCCAACGACGAGGCCCAGTTCGGGGAACTGCGCACCCTGGGCGAGCTGACCAAAATCGCCTGGAAGCATGACGTGCAGGTGATGATCGAGGGCCCCGGTCACGTGCCGATGCACAAGATCAAGGAGAACATGGACGAGCAGCTGCGGCTGTGCCACGAGGCGCCGTTTTACACGCTCGGCCCGCTCACCACCGACATCGCCCCCGGCTACGACCACATTACCTCGGCGATCGGCGCCGCGATGATCGGCAGCTTCGGCACCGCCATGCTCTGCTACGTCACCCCCAAGGAGCACCTCGGCCTCCCCGACCGCCAGGACGTCAAGGACGGCGTCATCGCCTACAAGATCGCCGCCCACGCCGCCGACCTCGCAAAGGGCCACCCCGGCGCCCAGGACCGCGACGACGCCCTCTCGAAGGCCCGCTTCGAGTTCCGCTGGCACGACCAGTTCAACCTCTCCCTCGACCCCGAGACCGCCAAGGATTTTCATGACGAGACCTTGCCCGCCGAGCCCGCCAAGGAGGCCCACTTCTGCTCGATGTGCGGCCCCCACTTCTGCTCGATGAAGCTGACCCAGGACGTCCGTGATATGGCCGCCGCGGCCGCCGCGGAGGAGGGCATGGCCGCCAAGGCCGCCGAGTTCCGCGCCGGCGGCGGCGAGCTGTATGTCCCGAAGGACAGGCACGGTCCGACCGGGGAGGCGTTGGAAGGCGCCGCCGAGTGACCGACGAGCGCGACACCCCTGCCCTCTACAAGACCGGCGGCGGCGCCGACCTGCCGGACGCCGACATCCGCGCGACCGCACCGGACCAGCCCGGCCTGGCCGCCGGTTTGCGCGCGGGTCGTCGGGTGCAACCGTCGCGCGGCGTGATCGCCGGCCTCTCGGTCGGTCTGCTCGGCGCCGGCCTCGTCGCGCCGATCGAACTGTGGACGCTCGCCACCGATGACCCGCAGGTCGTGTGGGCCTGCCTGTCGCTGCTCGGCGGCCTCGGGGTGACGATCGGCGCCACGATCGCGGTCAGCGAGTGGCTGGTCGCCCGCCTGCGCCCGCGCCCGCTGCGAGCCGCCGCGATCCGGGCCGCCTCGTGCCTGCCCGTGCTCGTCCCGCTGGCCCGGCACCTGTTCGAGGGGGCGTTCGCGCAGACCCTCCCGGGTGCCGGCCTCGCGCCCTTCCTCGTGCCGCTGCTCGGCTGGCTCGCGCTGACCCTGACCTTTTGGCCAGGTAGCAAGTTGCTGCAATACCCGCGCCCCGAGAGCGGCCTGGCCCCGCTGCGCGCCGGCGCCCTGCCGAGCTTCATCGTGCGCCGGCGCCTGATCGCCCTCGCAGCGGTCTCCTGCGCGCTCGTCGTCGAGTACGTCAACCGCAGCTTTTTGCGCGGTGTCTATCCCGACATCCACACCACCGCGCTCGTGGTCACCTGCGTCGGCCTCGGCCTCGGCGTGTGGCTCGGCCTGACGCGCCCGTGGCTGTACGACTCGCGGGTCGAGCGGCGCCTCGCCGTCGCCCAGTCGCGGGCGATCGTGCTGGCGCTGCTGATCTCGATCGACCTCGCCGTCACCGCCAACCTCGCCGCCTGCCTCGTGCTCGGCCTGACCGCCACCGAGGCGCGCCAGACCGTCAGCGAGCGCGGCCTGCACACCCGGCTGCTGGTCCGGGTCGCCCGCGGCCTCGTCGATCAGGACCGCGACGGTCACTCGCCCGCGATGCACGGCGCCGACTGCGACGACCGCAACGCCGAGATCCACCCCGGCGCGCGCGAGGTCCCCGGCAACGCGATCGACGAGGACTGCGACGGCTTCGTCGCCACCGAGGACCTCGCCAACACTGTCGCTCAGGCCGAGCGCGCGACCCAGGCCCAGACCACCAGCTGGATCGAGACCCCCGAGGTCCAGGCGACCCTCGGCAACGCCCGCGGCTTCCACGTGCTCCTGATCTCGATCGACACCCTGCGGGCCGACCTCGTCGCGCCGACGCCCGACAACCAGGCCGCCTACCCGCACGTGTTCCAGCTGCTCGCCGACTCGACCGTGTTCACGCGGGCCTTCGCGCCCTCGGCTGGCACCGACCTCTCGCTCTCGGGGATCCTCACCGGCCGCGTCGATCCGTTCGGCCGCGTCGATCAGACCCTCGCCGAGGGCATGCACGCCACGGGTCGCACCAGCCACGCCGTGATCCCCAGCGAGGTGCTGCGCTACGTCGGCAAGACCCTGATCACCCGCGGCCTCGACGACCACGACCGCCTCGTCAACGACCTCGGCGAGCGCGACGTCGGCAGCTACAGCACCAGCGCGCGGACCACCGACCTCGGCCTCGCCTTCCTCGACGGACACGCCCAAAAGGCCGCCAGCGGGCCCGCAGCGCCGTTCTTCCTGTGGCTACACTACTTCGACGTCCACGAGCACGACGAGATCAAGGACCGTGATCGCGAGCTGCGCAGGCTACTCGGCGACGCCGACACAAAGCTCGATCGTCCCGGCAAGTACCGCGCGATCTTTCGCCTGGTCGACGCGCAGCTCGGCCGGTTGATGGACGAACTGGTCCGCCGCGAACTATGGGAGCGCACGATCGTGCTGTTCGTCAGCGATCACGGCGAGGGTCTCGGCGAGGACCCGCGCCTGCCCGAGAACCACGGCCGTGTGCTCTACAACCCGCTGATCCACGTACCGCTGGCGATCCGCCTGCCGGGTCAACCCGGCCGCATGGTCGACGATCCGGTCAGCATCCTCGACCTGACCCCGACCGTCCTGCAGCTGGTCGGCGCCCCGCTGCCCCCGGGCGTGCACGGGCACAGCCTGCTGCCGCATTTGCTCCCCGGCGCGCCCGCCTCGCTGACCGGCAGCACCCGGCCGCTGGTGCTCAACGAGAGCGAGCAGTACGGCGTCATCGTGTGGCCCCACAAGCTGCTCGTCCGGCCCGGCGACAACCTCATCGAGCTCTATGACCTCGCCGAGGACTTCGCCGAGGCCCGCAACATCGCCAGCGATGCCCCGCGGCGCGTCGGCGAGCTGATGCAGTATTATCATGCCGCCCCGAGCGTGAACCTCGACCGCACCAGCCGCGGCCGACGCTTACGCGAGCGCACCGCCGCGAACGATGGCGGCGAGTAACGAGCCGCCCCGGCGCCGTCAGCGTCGCCATCAGCGTCGCCGCGACGCGTACTCGATGCCGGCCTGGAGCGACCTGCAGGTCACCACCCCCGTCAGCGGCACGTCGAGCTCGACCAGCGCCTGGGACACGGCCGGGCGGACCCCGCTGAGCACCGGCACGACCCCGAGGAGCCGCAGCGCGCGCGCGGTGCGGGTCAGCACGGCGGCGGCCTGCGCGTCGATCGACGGCACGCCGGTGACGTCGAGGATCATCACCCGGGCCCGGCGGTCGCGCGCGCCCTGCAAGGCGACCTCGAGGATCCACTGGCCACGCGCGTGGTCGATGAGGCCGATCAGCGGCATCACCAGGATGTCGTCCGTGATCGGGATCAGCGGCGTGCTGCGCTCGACCAGCGCGGCCGCCTGCGCCTGGATCACCGCCTCCTGCAGCTGCGCCCGCTCCTCGGCCGCCCGCTTGCGGCCGGTGATGTCGTTCATGACGACGACCACCTGATCGACCTTGCCGTCCGCGTCGAGCACCGGCACGCCGATCGTCTCGACCGAGATCCGTGGCATGCCCGGGGGAATGAGGTCGAGCTCGCGTTCTTGTCGCAGGCCAGTCCGCGCCGCCCGCACGCCTGCCAGGTCCTCCGCCGAGACCGGCTCGTCGGTGCCGGGGTACAGCATGTGCGCCAGCGGCAGCGCCTCCGAGACCGGCCTCGGGTCGCCGGCGAGCATCAGGCGCCCCATACGGTTGGTCAGCAGCGGCCGCCGCGTCGGCCCCTCGATGCACAGGATGCCGACCGGCACGTGCTCCAGCACGGTCGACAGCAGCCGCCGCTCCCGCTGCGATTCGGCCAGCAGCCGTCCCATGCGCTCCGTCATCACGAGGTTGTCGAGCAGCAGCGCCGCGCGACCGGCCAGCGCCCGATACATCCGCTGCTCGCGGGGCCCGAGCGCGACCGGCCGCGCCCACTGGATCGTCAGCAGCCCGACGATGCGCCCGCGAAGCGCCAGCGCCATCAAGATCGTCGATACGACCCCGAGCGCCCGCCCCAGGTCGCGCGCGCGCGCATCGAGACGCGCATCGTCGTCGACCCGGGGGATCAGCACCGGCACGCCCGGGCAGCGATGGCACAGACCGGCGAGCGGGCTCCCCGGCACGAAGTGACGCACGCCGACCTCGGCGCGCGCTGGCTGGCCCGCCGCGGGCAGCAAGCCGACCAGCGTCAGCCACGACGAGGTCCCGTCGGCCTCGCGGTCGACCGTCCACAGGCACGCCTCGGCCTCCGTCGACGCAGGCGCCGGACTCGTGAGGCCCTGCAGCGTCGACTCCATCGTCTCCGCCGCGTCGAGCCGCCCGGTGACCGACAGCAGCAGCGACCAGTCGTCGAGCGCGTCCTGCACCGGGTCCGTCATACCAGGCTCCACGCTAACATCGCCGCGAGCCCCCCCCGCGCGCACGAGATCCGCGCGCATCGCCCGGGCTCGGCATGCAACGATGGCCAGCGTGGGCCGCGTCTCACAGCCGGATGTCGATGTGCGCCTTGGCGAGCAGGCCCTGGCGGAAGTCCTCGGCGGCCTTTGCGAACGCCTCCTGCTCGAGCCCGTCGCGGATCTTGTCCTTGGCCTGCTCGAAGCTGAGGACATCCGAGGCGACATGCTGCACGATCTTGAGGACCAGGTAGCCCTGGCCGGTCTCCAGCGGGCCGACCACCGCGCCGGGCCCCGCCGCGAAGATCGCGTCCTCGACCGCCGGTGCGACCTCGCCGCGCGCGTACTCCTTGTGGGTCTTGCCCGTGAGGCCGTACTCGGTGGCGACCGTCTCGACCGCCTCGCCGGACCGCAGGCGCCGCGCCGTCACCTGGGCCTTCGTGAAGGCCGCGTCGCGGGCCGCCGAGGTCTGCTCGTCGGCGCCGAACAGGAAGCGCTCGACCTCCACCTTCGACTCCTCGCCGCGCGTCATCTTGCGGTACTGCTCGCGCACCGCGGCATCGGTGACGGCGAAGTTGGCGAGCGACTGCGTGGTCTTGAACACGATCAGCTGGTCGCGGATGTCCTGGCGGTAGTCCGACCAGGCCCCGTACTCGCCCGACTCCTCGACCGCCTTGCGCAGCTCGGCGATGCTGGCGAACTGATTCTGCTGGGCGAGCTGTTGCAGGTAGCGATCGACGTCCGCCTCGTTGACCTCGATCTGGAACCGCTGCGCCTCCTTCTTGACCAGCACGTTCTTGATCAGGTCGTTGAGCGTCTTGGCCCGCTCCTCACGCATCACCTGCTCGGCCTGCTGCGGCGTCGCCGTCGCCCCGAGCTGGCTCAGCCGCTCCTGCAGCTCCGGCGAGCCGCGTAGCGCCTGCTCGAGCTCGCTTTGCAGCACCACCTCGTCGTTGACCACCGCGACCACCCGTTCGAGCAGCTCCGCGTTCGCGACCGCGGGCGCCACGGCGACGGCGAACAGGCCAAGGGCGAGAGACAGGCGACGCATGCCCGTAGGCATACCAGCGGCGCACCTGCCCAGGCAAGCCGGTCGCGCCGGAATACGCGCGTTCGCGGCATCCGGGCGCCGGGCACCTACCCGGTCTTGCGCGCCCCGACACTCCTGGGCACTGGCGCCTCGGCGATCGCCGTCAGCTCGACGAGCGCCGCCAGGCACATGCGCAATTGGTTGCGCCGGTCGGGCCCGGTCGGCTCCGGCACCGCGCTCGTGACCCGCTCCCCGCTCTCGAGCCGGAACTTGCCCGAGGTGCGCTTGTTGAGCCCCGCCGCGACCTCGCCGGTCAGGGGCGTCTCGGGCCCGAGGCGCACGCCGAGCTTGGTCCCCCGCAGCTCGAGCGCCAGCGCCCCGAGGCGCCGACCATACGTCTTGCAGGCCATGATCAGGCCGAGGTGCTCCGCCTCGAGCGGAGGGTCGCCGAAGCGGTCGACCAGCTCCGCGATCACGTCCTCGACCTGGTCACGGTCGCGTGCGGCCGACAGCCTCCTGTAAAAATCGAGGCGCTGCCCGACATCCGACACATAGCTCTCGGGCAGGTATGCCGGCGCGTCGAACACCATCTCCGGGTCCGTCTCGCGGGTGATCGGCTGCCCGCGCAATTCAGCGACCGCCTCCTGCAAGACCCGCGCATAGGCATCGAAGCCGATCGCCTGGATCTGCCCGCTCTGACGCGCGCCCAGCAATTCGCCCGCCCCACGGATCTCGAGGTCGTGCACCGCCACCCCGAAGCCCGAGCCGAGCTCGCTGTGTCGCTGCACCGCCTCGAGCCTGCGCCGCGCCTCGGGTGACAGGCGCTCGAGCGCCTGGACCATCAGGTAGCAGTGCGCGCGCTGCTTGCTCCGGCCGACGCGCCCGCGCAGCTGATAGATCTGCGCCAGGCCGAATTGTTCGGCGTGGGCGATGAACATCGTGTTGGCGCGCGGGATATCGAGGCCGCTCTCGATGATCGCCGTCGACACCAGGACGTCCGCGCGGTGCTCGACGAAGTCGACCATCGTGCGCTCGAGCAGCTCGTCGGGCACCTGGCCATGGGCGACCAGCACGCGGGCGCTGGGCACCAGCTGGCGCACGCGGTTGGCGTGCTCCTCGATGCCGAGGATCCGCGGCACCACGTAGAACACCTGGCCGCCGCGGGCCATCTCTCGCGTCACGCCCTCCTCGATCACCGCGTCGGAGATCCGCGTGATGTACGTACGCACCGCCAGGCGATCGACCGGCGGCGTCCGGATCATGCTGATCTCGCGCAGGCCGAGCAGCGACATGTGCAGCGTCCGCGGGATCGGCGTCGCCGACAGCGTCAACACATCGACCTGCGACTTGAACTTTTTAAAGCGCTCCTTCTGGGCCACGCCAAAGCGCTGCTCCTCGTCGATGATCAGCAGCCCCAGATCCTTGAAGCGCACGTCCCTGCCGAGCATCCGATGCGTGCCGATGACGATGTCGACCTTGCCCTCGCGCACCGCCTCGACGACCAGCTTCTGCTGCCTGTCGCTGGCGAAGCGGTTGAGCACCGCCACCTTGATCGGGAACGGCGCCATGCGATCGCTAAACGTGAGAAAGTGCTGCTGTACGAGCACCGTCGTCGGGGCCAGCAGCGCCACCTGTTTGCCCGCCATCGCCACGCGAAACGCCGCACGCAGCGCCACCTCCGTCTTGCCGAAACCAACGTCGCCACAAACCAGTCGGTCCATCGGGCGCGCGCGCGACAGATCACCCTGCACCGCCGAGATGACCTCCGCCTGGTCGGCCGTCTCCGAGTACGGGAACGTATCGGCGAACGCCTCGACCTCCTCGCGCAGCACCGGATACGCGACGCCCGGCTGGCTCTCGCGCTGGGCGTAGATCTGCAGCAGCTCCTCCGCCATCTGGCGGACCTCCTGCTTGACCTTGCCGGCCTTGACCAGGAAAGTCGTGCCGCCCATCTTGTCGAGCTTGGGCGGCTTGCCCTCCGCCGCCACGTAGCGCTCGATCTCGTGCAGGCGATACACCGGCAGGTACAGCTTGTCGCCGCCCGCGTACTCGAGCTGCACGTAGTCCCCCGGCACCCCCCGCAGCTCGAGCTGCACGAGACCGATGTAGCGACCGACGCCGTGCGTCAGGTGCACGATGTAGTCGCCGACGCCGAGCTGCGACAGGCTCGCCAGCCCCGTGCGCCGGCGACTCTGGGCCCGCCGCGTCGCCTTGCCGAAGATGTCGGCCTCGGCGAGCACCATCACCCGGTCGGCCGCGCTGGCGAAGCCCTCGCTCAGCTCGCCGACCGCGATCTGCATCACGGTACCGCCGCCGCTGGGCGCCCGCAGACCCGGCGCCTCGCCGGCCGGCACCGTCTCGAGCTCGAGCCCATAACCCGCCAGCACGCCGCGCAGGCGCTCGACCTGCGTCTGCCCCGGCACCACCATCAGCACCGTCCACGGCGCCAGCGCGGCCAGGCTCGCCCCGGTGACGTCGACCGGCGGCTCGAGCTCGCGGATGCGATCGACCAGCGGCCGCAACACGTCCCCGCCCCGGTCGGCCCGCGCCGCCTCGAGCTGCGTGCGCAGCACCTTGTGCCGCTCGAGCGCCAGCCAGGCGATCGGGCGGTCGGTCGGCACACCGAGTCGCGCGGCCACCGCGGTGCTGTCCTCCGGGACAGCCGCGCCTGTCCCGGAGGACATGTCCTCCGGTTCATCCGCGATCGCCAGCCGCGACGCGATCACCGGCGCGCTGTTCAGCCGTCCGGCCAGCACCTCGGGCGGCACGAAGAAGCTGTCCGGCGGGGCGACGAGATCACGCGCGCTCATCCGCCGTCCGTGCGCCTCGACGCACGCCATGTGCTGCTCCTCGGCCGCGCCGGCCAGCCCCTCGGGCTCGTCGATGAACCACCGGGTGCCCGCCGGCAGATAGTCCCAGATCGGGACCATGCCGCCATGAAACAGCGGCGCGAGGGCTTCCTGTCCGAAGAAGTCGACGCCGGCCTCGAGGTTCTCGAGCACCTGGCGGCTCTTGCTCGACGGCGCCCCGATCGCGTCGGCCAGGGCCAGCACGCGCGGGCGCAGCGGACCCTCGATCGTGGCCACGGTCTCCCGCACCGGGTGGATCGCGCAGTGATCGATCGGTCGCAGGCTGCGCTGGGTCTCCGGGTCGAACAGCCGCATGCGGTCGATCTCGTCGTCGTCGAGCTCGACGCGGACCGGGAAGCGCAGGCTCGCAACATACATGTCGATCACGCCGCCGCGGACCGCGTAGGTCCCGGGGTCCTCGACGACATCGACGCGCAGATATCCGGCGCGCTCGAGCGTGGCGATCACCTCCTGGCGATCGATCCGATCGCCGCGCGACCAGCGGGCGCACAGCCCCAAAAACGCCGCGGGCGCGATGACCCGCCGCATCAGCGAGCGCAGGCTCGCGATCACCAGGCGCGGCGCGTCACTCTGCGTATCGATCAGCCGGTGCAGCGCGGCCAGCCGCAGCGCGACCGCCCGGGGATCCGCGCCGGTATCCGCGTAGGGCGAGACGTCGATCTCCGGCACCACGAGCACCGAACCCTCGACACCGAGCTCGCGCTGCGGCGCGCCCATGAAGAACGCCGCGTCGAGCGCGAGCGCCCGCGCAGCGCCGTCGTCCTCCGCGACCGTGAACACCGGCCCCTCGCTGCGCGGGTCCATAGCCGCCTGCGCCAGCAGGTATCCACGGTAGCCGCCGACCGCCCCCACGACCCGCAGCGGTCGGTTCACGCGCAGCGCCGTCAGCACCGCGCCGACGACGTCGCCCCCCGGCGCCGACGCGACGACGCTCGGCAAAGTTTCACGGATGGTACGGCTCGCTGGGCTCGACTTGCGCATGCGCGGGGGGCTCGGGGGACGGTGCGGGAGGCTAGCCGGGCCAGCGCGCGGCGAGTAGGCTATGCCGGTGACGCGCCCGCGAGACAAGTCGGCCCTGTGGGAGCCCACACACGCCCCCGCTGCCCGCCCATGGGCCCTGGCCTCCATGGCACTCGCTGCCGTCACCGCCTGCGCGACCCACCCGCCGTCCGGGCCGGCGACCGCCCCGGACCCCCGCGACCACCGCGACCACCGCGACCACCGCGACCACCGCGACCCCACGACCACCACGACCACCGCGACCCCCGCGACCACCGCGACCCCGCCCGGCCTGAGCCAGCGCCGGGCCGACGAGCAGACCAAGAAGATCATGGAGGCCGTGGCGAAGGCCCGCGCGTTGCCCGTCACGGGTGAGGTCGAGGTCGCGGTCATGCGCCGCGCCGAGATCCGGGACTACGCCAAGGCCTCGATGTACGAGCACAATTCCCCCGAGCAGCTCCGCCTGTTCACGCGCATCGAGGCCAGCATGGGCGTGCTGCCCGTCGGCGCCGACGGCGAGGCCATCTTGCTCGACATGCTCGAGAGCGGCGTGATGGGCCTCTACGAGCCCAAGAACAGGACCCTCTACATCGGCACGCACGTCGGCGAGGGCCAGCTCGACATGGTCGTCGGCCACGAGATCGCCCACGGCCTGCAAGACATGCACTTTGGCCTCAAGCGCCTCCAGGAGCCGATCCGCGGCGACAGCGACGCCGAGTCGGCGCGCACCTACCTGGTCGAGGGCGACGCCCAGGCCGCCTATCTCGCGTGGGTCAGCGGGTCGGGCGGCCTCGCCAGCATCAGCGACGCGGTCTTCCTCGCCACCGGCGACCAGGCCCTCGACCTCGCCGACATGGTCGACTACCCCGTGCTCGCGCGCTCGCTGCAGCTCCCCTACGCCGACGGCGCCGCGACGATCGCCGCCCTCGTGCGCCAGCGCGGCTGGGCCGGCGTCGACGCGCTCTACAAGCAACTGCCGACCACCACCGAGCAGATGCTGCACATCGACAAGCTGCTCGCCCGCGAGGCCCCGATCGCCGTCGTCGCCGACCCGGCCGTCATCGGCGCGCAGGTCCCCGGCCACAAGGTCGTGTGGCAGGACAACGTCGGCGAGGCCAGCCTGCTCGCCATGCTCGCCGACGTCGAGCCCGCACCGATCGCACGGGCCTCGGCGGCCGGCTGGGGCGGCGACCGCTACCTCGTGCTCGAGCGCGAGCCCGCCGGCGTCGCCCCGATCGTCGTCGGCCTGATCGCCTGGGACAGCGAGGCCGACGCCGCCGAATTCACCGCGACCTTCCAGCTCTACCTCGAGAAGACGATGCCCGGCGCCTTCGTGCTCGAGCGCCGCGGCGCCCACGTCCTCTACGCCTCGCAGGTCCGCGACCCCGCGACACACGCCACCCTGCGCACCCACGCCTGGGCCGCCTTCACCGTCGCCGGCAAGCCCGCGGGCACCGCCAAGCCGGCGCACAAGGGCAAGGCGAACTGACCATGCGGACATGTCCCATGCGCCAGGTCCACCTGTCCCCGGGACCATGTCAGGAGCCCCGATGAGGCGCCTCGATCGCGTGCGACGGCTGGTGAGCGCGGTCCAGCGGCGCGAGCGGCTCGCCGAGGCGACCC
>JAYUXQ010000463.1:0-1787 GCA_043752905.1 Nannocystis sp.
CCAGGTACATGGGCCGCGCTGCGTCGATTCTGGCCGTACGCGCTGCCGCACAAGCGCTGGCTGTGGATCGGCCTGGCGATGATCCCCATCGTCGCGGCCGTGTCCGCCGTGCGCCCCTTGCTCGTCAAGTGGGCGATCGACGACGACATCGCCGCGGGCGACGCGATCGGCCTGCGCTTCACCGCGATGCTGTTCCTGATCGCCGTGATGGCCGAGTTCTTCGCCTCCGCGGTCCAGGTCTACGCGCTCCAGCGCGTCGGCTACGTGACGATCTCGGACCTGCGGCGCGCCATCTTCCATCACGTCATCCGCCTGCCGGCCCGCTTCTACGACAGGACCCCGATCGGCAGCCTGCTGTCGCGCAGCACCAGCGACGTCGAGGCGCTGAGCGAGACCCTCGCGTTTGGCGTGTTCACGATCCTGACCGACGTCGCCGTCATCCTCTCGATCGTCACCGCCATGTTCATGCTAGATGCCCGGCTGACGCTGATCAGCCTCGCCGTCGCGCCGCTGCTGGCGATCGTCGTGCGCTACTTCTCCGGCCGCCTGCGCGCCCTCCAGCTCGAGATCCGCAAGGCCCAGAGCGTGCAGAGCGGCTACCTCGCCGAGCACCTCGCCGGCGCCACCGTCGTGCAGCTGTTCGGCCGTGAGGCGGCCACCGCCGGCGAGTACGAGCGCCTCGGCGGGCGCTACCTGCGGGCGACCAAGCTCGCCAACTGGTACGACGCCAGCCTCTACTCGCTGATTGACGGCATCAGCGCCCTGTGCGTCGCCCTGCTGATCTACTACGCCGCGCCCGAGCTGTTGCCGGCCACCCCCGCGGCCACCGGCGTCACCCTCGGCCTGCTGTTCGCCTTCATCGACTACCTGCAGCGGGTCTTCGTCCCGATCCGCGAATTCTCGGCCAAGCTCGCCACGATCCAGAGGGCCGTCGCCTCGCTCGAGCGCATCTACTCGTTGTTGGACGAGCCCGCCGAGGCGCGGAGCAAGCCCGGCGACCCCGACCCGCTGGTCGGCTTCGCCGGCGGCGTGTCGGTCCGTGACCTGCGCTTTCGCTACCGCCCCGACGCCGGTGAGGTCCTGCGCGGCATCTCCTTCGACATCGCTCCGGGGGAGATCGTCGCCGTCGTCGGTCGCACTGGCTCGGGCAAGACCAGCCTCGGTCGCATCCTCACCCGCACCTACGACAACTACGACGGCAGCGTGCAACTGCACACGCCCGCCGGCGACGTCGAGGTCCGCGACATCGTCCCCGACGCCCTGCGCAGCCACGTGCTGATGGTCCAGCAGGACGTGTTCCTGTTCAACGACGACGTCGCCCAGAACGTCAGCCTCGGCGAACCACAACTGGCCGGCGACCCGGCCCGCATCGAGGCCGCCCTGCGCACGGTGCAAGCCTCCGACTTCGTCGCGGCGCGCGGCGGCCTCGGCTTCGTCGTCGGCGAGCGCGGCCGTAACCTCTCGGCCGGCGAGGTCCAACTGCTGGCCTTCGCCCGCGTCGCCGCCCGGGCTCCGACCCTGCTCATCCTCGACGAGGCGACCGCCAGCGTCGACAGCATGACGGAGCACAAGGTCCAGGCCGCGATCGAGACGCTGCTGCGAGGTCGCAGCGTCCTGGTCATCGCGCACCGCCTCAGCACCGTCCGCCGCGCCGACAAGATCCTCGTCATGCAGGCCGGCGAGGTCGTCGAGCAGGGCACCCACGAGGCCCTCCTCGCGCGCGGCGGCGCGTACGCCGAGCTGTATCGCATGGGCTTCAAGGAGCCCGAGCCCGCCGCCTGAGTCGC
>JAYUXQ010000464.1:0-4636 GCA_043752905.1 Nannocystis sp.
TTGGCGGGGAAGCGGTGGCGGCGGAACAGGTCGGTGATGCAGCGCGCGGCCGGGCTGGTGGCCAGGGTCGCGGTGGCCCAGGCCTCGCCGCTGGGCAAGATCTCGATCTTCACCGGGAACTGCTGGCCCTTGATCAATCGCGTGTGTTTGGCGAGGCAGTCGCGCGCGCGCGCGGCCAGCTTGCGCTGGATCTCCTTGCGGACGCCGACGAGGGTGAGCCGTACGGGCCTCGCGGGGGTGGATGAAGGCGTGGGCGCGGTTGGTTCGCTGCTCGGTGGCGGCGGCGCGCCGACATGAAGCGGGGCGGTGGGGGACCGCGGTGGCACCTCGACCGACGCGCCGAGGACCGGCAGGGCCGGCGCGGCGACCCGCTCCGGCGTGCGCGCCAGCCACATCGCCGCGGGCACGGCGAGCACGAGGGCGAGCGCGGCGAGCGAGGCGGGCACGAGCCAGCGGCGGCGGGTGTTCGGTGGGAGCTTCGAGTGCGCCCGTGAGGCATCGCGGCGCAGCACGGCGAGGTAGGCCCCGGTCGGCACGGCGCCGGCCTCGACGGCGCGCTGGAGCGTGCCGGCGTCGAGGGTGCCGGCGACGGCGTCGCTGAGCTCGGCCATGCTCTGGAAGCGGTCGGCGGGGTCCTTGGCGAGCGACTTGAGGATCAGGTTATCGACGGCGATCGGGACGCGGTCGGGGATCTTGCTGCGCAGCGGGGTCGGCGGGACCTGGAGGTGGCCGATGAGGATCTCCGACAGCGCCTCGCCGACGAAGGGTCGCTCGCCGAGCAGCATCTCGTACATCAGGACGCCGAGCGCGTAGATGTCGGCGCGGGCGTCGGCGGGCTTGCCGGCGAGCAGCTCGGGGGCGACGTAAGCGGCGGTGCCGTAGATCGATCCGCTGATCGTCTGCGGGCGGTCGCCGTCGAGCTGGCCGCCGAGGTCCTTGGCGATGCCGAAGTCGAGAATTTTGATGAAGTCGTGCGAGCCGCCGAACTCGGTGCAGAAGCAATTCTCGGGCTTGATGTCGCGGTGCACGATCCCCTGGGCGTGCGTGGCCGCCAGCGCGTCGCAGATCTGCAGGATCATCGGGCCGAGGCGCGTCCATGTCATCGGGCCCTGGCGGTCGCGCAGCGAGCCGAGGTCCTCGCCCTCGAGCAGCTCCATCGCCATGTACGCGAGGCCGTCCGCGGTGAAGCCGACGTCGATGATGTCGACGACGTGGGCGTTGCGCACCAGCGAGGCGGCGCGGGCCTCTTGCAAGAAGCGACGGACGACGTCGGGCTGACAGGCCTGAGCGGGGTGGAGGATCTTGATCGCCAGGCGGCGACCGACGGCGACGTGCTCGGCGAGATAGACCGTCGCCATGCCGCCGTCACTCAGGTGCTGGAGCACGTGGTAGCGCTCGGCGATCACGGTGCCGACGGGGCTGGCGAATTGCAGCGCGCCGTTGTATTGCAGGCCGGGCGCCGGGGGAGAGGGGAGGGCCATCGAGCCCGGCGATCGTAGCCAGGTGGCCGCTCGCGCGGCGGCTAAAAGCGCAGGCCGAGGCCGCCGGGGATCACATCGATGCGGGCGGTGCGGGGGATGCTGGCGGCGCGGGGCGACGTGGCGCGTGTGCTGCCGATGATGAGCAGGGTCGCGCCGGCCACCAGAGCCACGCCAGCGAGCACGCTGCCGGCGATCGCCAGGCGGTCGCTGGCCTGGCCGCGCTGGATCAGGCCGTCGGCGAGCAGCGCGTCGATATCGCGCCCGGGATCGGCGCGCCTGGCCTCGCGCAGCTGCGAGCTGGCGCGCGCGCCGAGGCCGAGGCCGGTGGCCATCAGGCCGAGGGCGAGCCCGCCGACGCCGAGCAGCACGCCGCCGGCGACGACGCGGCGGTCGGGCCCCCCGCTTCGGGGCGGGCGCCGGCGCGACCACGGGGCCGGGCGCGGGGCCAGGCACCTGGTCTCCGGGACAGGTCGGATCGGACAGGCGAGAAATTTCGTCGGCGAGCTCGCGGGCCAGCTGCGTGGCCTGGCGGACGCCGTCGAGGTCGCGGGCGGCGCCGCCGTGGGCGGTGGTCGCGGCGGCGAGGTACTCGCGGGTCGGGTCGCGGGCGCGGCACAGCTGCTGCGGGAGGCCCTGGGCCTGGGCCTGGCGGCGGGCGGCGACGCTGTCGAGGAGGGCGAGGGCGCGGCTCTCGTGGGTCTCGCGCGACTCGCCGAGCACGCGCAGGACCTCGGCGGCCATGCGCGCCGACGACGGGGTGCCCGGCGACTTCCTCGGCGTCGGCATGGCGCTCGGCGAACCCTGCGCCCGCGACGAGGACTGCGGTGACGCGGCGCTGTGTTGCGAGCACGCCTGCGCCGCGCTCGACGACTGCGAGCCGGTGTCCGTGAGGAGGAGGGTGACTTGGAGGTGACGAGGAGGGTGAGGAGGAGGGTGACGTGGGGGTGACGAGGAGGGTGACGAGGAGGGTGACGAGGGTGACGACGGTGTTCCGCCGTCGTCGCCGGGGCGCGTCCTGATCCTTGGGACAGCTCCGCGGTTTTCTGGCGGCGAGATCGCAGGACGGTGATCTCCGGGCGATCGCGGTGGCACGTCGTGTCGGGCGGGTGTAGAGGTTTGGTTGGGAGTGCAACGATCGCGGCGGCGACGACGAACTGCGGAGGCATGATGCACAACGACAGCAAAGCAAGGATGCTCGCTGGTTGCCTCGCAGGGACGCTCGGCGGACCCGTGGGCTGCTACACCGGCGCCCCCGGATACGAGCCCGGCGTGGCCGAGGGGCCCGACCCCACCACCTCGGAGGGTAGCGAGGGCGAAGCGGCCGGGAGCAGCGGCGGCGCGACGGACACGGGCGAGTCGCCGGAGCAGCGCGCGCTCGAGGCCGGCAACCAGCCACCGGTGATCGCCGATCCCGGCCCGCAGGAGGTCGAGGAGGAGAGCGTGCTCGACCTGACGGTCGAGCTGCGCGACCCGGACGACGACCCGCTGCGCGTGTGGGCGACGGGGCTGCCCCCGGGGGCCCAGTGGGACGAGGCCACGCGACGCCTGCGCTTTCGGCCCGACTTCATCCAGGGCGACAGGCTCTGGCCGGTGACGATCCACGCGGACGACGGCACGCGAAGGGTCGCGCGCGAATTCACGATCGAGGTCATCGACACGATCCATCCGCCCGAGCCAGAGATCGTCGGCTGGGACGAGTACGAGCAATACACGCGCCTGACGATCTCGCAGACGACCGACGAGTACCTCGACAGCCCCGGCAACGCCGGTCGCAGCTTCGTCGCCGTGATCACCGTGCCGACCGCCGCGACCCCGGAGGATCCGGCGCCGGTGCGGGTGGGCCTCCACGGCTTCGCCACCGGCAAGCCCTCGGTCGTCGGATCCGGCCGCGAATTTCGCGTCGCACCGCACGACCCGATGGACACTTACTGGTGGGGCTACAGCGCGGCGCTCGTCGACGACGGGCCCGACCCCGATCCGAAACCCCTCACGGAGACCGACGCGCCGGACTATACGCAGCGTCGGGTGCTGCACCTGCTCGGCTGGTTGCTGGAGACCTACCCCGAGGCCGACGAGACCCGCGCCTACGTGAGCGGGAGCTCGATGGGCGGGGCAGGGGCCCTGCAGATCGGTCTTTGGTACGCGCGTCACTTCGCGTACGCCAGCGGCGCGCTCGCCCAGGCGATCCCACGCAACCATCGCCCGAGCCGCATCAGCCAGCTCGAGGGCCTGTGGGGCACCGCCGACGGCCCACTATGGGACGCGCTCGACCTGACCCGCCTGCTCCGCGACTCGGCCGAGGCCCGGGACCAGTACCTCTTTACCCGCCACGGCAAGGATGACACGACGATCCACTTCGGCGCCGTGGTGCTGCCGAGCCCGCTCACCAGCCATAATGTCTACGACACGTTGCAGGAGCACGGCGTCGGCCACCTCTCGGTCTGGGACGAGGGCGCCCACGGCCCCGCCGACCCGCTGCTGGGCGACAGCTGGTGGGACGAGGGCTACTCGCCGCTGCACGACGACATCACCTTCGTGCGCCGCGACCTCGCGTTCCCGGCCTTTAGCCTGTCATCGGCGGACGCCGACCCCGGCGACGGCGGCGGCAACGGCAAGCAGAGCTGGAGCGTCAACGGCGGCTTCGCGGGCACGCTCGCGGTCCCCGGTGACACCGGCTGGAACGGTGAGATCGCCGGCGCCATCAACCGCTTCCTGCGCTGGGACGCCACCGCGACGGTCGACACCCTCGACCGCTTCGCGCTGCCGCTACACGTCCACGACGGTGACGGCCAGGACCCCCCGAAGGCCGGCTACCCGAGCCGCGGCGACCGCTTCGATGGCGAGCTGCCGGTCGTGGTCGACGTGACCCCGCGCCGTTTACAAGAGTTTCGCGTGTCGCCGGGCGAGCGAGTGACCTGGTCTTTCGGACAGCAACGCGGCGAGGCGACGGCCGATGCCACCGGCGCTCTGCGGATCCCGGGGGTCGAGCTCGATCTGGAGTGGCAGGTGCTAGAGATCTTGCGGGTCGACGCCGCGATGTGAACGAGGATGCGAGAGCATCGCAGCACGCGGGGCGACGCTGTGGTGGTATCGTCCGGGCATGAAGACGCGCCCGGTGCTCGTGTGGTCGCTGCTGGCGGTGGTGGTCGCCGTGG
>JAYUXQ010000465.1:0-4635 GCA_043752905.1 Nannocystis sp.
TTGGGCGCGAGGGTGAGTATGGAGCGGCCCGCCGCGCTGCGGCGGAGCCGGCAGTCGGGGGATTTTGGCGCGGTCCTGGGGGCGAGGGGAAGCGCGCGCATGACGAAGTGTGCGGCCAGGGCCCGAGAGGGGCAGCGAGGACGGCCGCGGGGCGCGGGAGGGTGAACACGTCGCCAAAGGGGCGCGCGGTCAGGGGAACAACAGGACCTGTCCACGAGGAGGAGGCGCAGGGGGAGCGCGGGCGCCGTGGAGGATTCGGGCGATGGCGTCGGCATCGGAGACGACCTCGAGGACACGCATGCGGCCGCCGCATTTTCGGCAGCGGGTGATGTCGAGCGCGAAGACGCGGGCGAGGAGCTTTGCCCACGCGCATGGTGCTTCACCACGGGTCAGAGGGGTCGTAGCAGCCTCTTGGCGGCCCGCACCGACCTGGAGGACTCGGGACTACTTCACGATCGAAGGGCGCCCCACCGTAGTCGTCGTACTCAATGACCGGCCTCCTCGAGGCACGCGACGAACCCCGGCAGATGCCGCCGCACCAACACGGCCGCGTCGCAGTCGTGGGTCTGCCGCGGGACGTAGACGCCCGGCCTCGGGCATGCGGGCACGGCGCCCGCCTCTGCATCCGCCTCCGGTCGCTGCCGATCACAAGTCGGTGAATTCTCTACCCCCGCTGCCCGCAGCGCGCACCGGGGTGGCCCGCGGGTGGGCCACCCCGCCCGCCCGTGGGATACCCGCTCCGGCACCGTCGCCGCCCGCCTGGAGCCGTCACGGCTCCTCGCTGGTGTGACGGGTCCGGGGGAAGCCTCGCCACCGTGGACGCTCTCGTACTCCGTGTTGTCAGGCTCATGGCCGTGTGATATCCCCGAACATGGACACGCGTGACGACGACCTTACGGGAACATCGCCTTGCGCTCTCTGCCAACCCCCTCAGATTCGAGGCGGACCTCCCGAGGGTGTACACGACGTTGGTACCCCATCTCACGCGGTTCGGCTACCGGCGGGTCGCCCGGCCGCTCATCGCGGAGATCGTCGAACACCTGTTCAACGCCCAGGATCGACGACCATTATTCTTCATCGACACCGATCTGCCATATTGTTGGAATGCGCCCAAGTTCTGGGTTCACGACTACATAAAGTACGAGTGGGGGCACCTGCGCTCACGCAACCAGAATCTGGACGCCGATCATCTCGAGAATCTGGCGCTCTGCTCCGCGCGTTGCAACCAGCACATACAGACGTCCATGGACATCGCGGAGGTCCGCGACTGGCTCGACGGCTCGCGGATCGCCCGGCGCATCGATGCCGTGCTGGCACGCCGAGCCGAGCTCATCCAGAGCCCGGCGTGGACCGATCTGGTCGCACGCCTCGACGCTTTCCGACCAGCGTCTCCCGACTCCGCAAGAGCGCGGAGAGCGTCCGGCTCGCCGTCTCGACGGCGTCGTGGAGCCCGCGCAACTCAGGGATGACGGCTCGCTGTTCAGAGAGCGGCACGCGAGGGTACGGCACGGAGCGCAGCGCCTCCTGCGTAAGGCTGACCTGTACGCCGGTGGAGAGCCTTCGCTGGATGAGCCGTCGCACGGGCGTGTGGTGAAGCCAGCACAGGAGCAGCAACGGGTCGATCCTGCTCGGCTCCGGGCGCAATCGCATGATCCCCGAGGTGCAGATCGCGGGAGGACTCGCGTGGGGGACCAACGCCCCCGTGCCACATCGGGAGCCGTGGACGCGGCGCAGCAGCAGGTCGCCGGCTCGCAGCGCGTCCTTGCGAAGTTGCCCGCCGGACAAGCTCACTCGCTCGGCCCCCTCGAGGCGGATGAACCCATCGACGTCGAGGTTGGACTGGCGGATGTAGAGCGCCTCGAGGTCGAGTTCGTCGGGCGTCCCGCCGCCGAACCGCGGGGGATCGTCGCGGCGCGAGTTTCGCTTCGGCACCGGCTTCGGCTTCGGCTTATCGACGCCGTTGCACAGGCTGCTCGGGTCGTCGACGAGCATTGCATCGAGTTCGACGAGGGCCAAGCTTCGGGAGAGCGGGCCGAGGTCGGGATGCTCGACGCTTGTGGCGGTCGGTCCACTGGTCCACCATCGATTCGCCGTCTGATGTAGGCTCTGGCGCGAGCGCTCGAGCACGGCGCGGGCCTCCGCGATCGCTCTGTCCAGCGCTGTAGTCTCTACCGTCCCGGCGGGTAGACGCGGGCTTGCCCTGGAGGGACTTCGTGCACGACCGTCGCTGTCGAAATAGCGCGCCATTCGCAGGTCGTATCCATTTCGGGCCAGTTCCCCCAGCGTCACGACCCGACTGAACCCCGGCTCGTCCGCGAACCGACGCATCACCGCGAGAATATGTACGAGGTGGACCTCGCTAAGCACGTTCTGCCCTCGACCGGGTTCGTACGCGTCATCGGCCCGGACCAACAAAACTCTGGCCCGACGATCCGGCTCCTTATCGCGGCGGAAGAACAACAACACGACCGGGGTGTCCGTACCGATGAAGAGCTTGGGCCCGAGCGAGACAACGGCCTCAAGCAGGTCCTCGCGCACGAAGTGCTCGCGGATCTGTGCGGCAGCGCCTCTCCGGAACAGCACGTTGGGCGGCATGACGACCGACATCCTTCCCCCGGGAGCGAGCGACCTCAACATGAGCAGCAGGTGGGCGAACTCGCTCATCCCCGCGGTGGGGACCACGTGCCCGTCGAAGCGGTGGGTTGCCCTCCAGCGAGCGGGATCCCAGTGGATGGAGAACGGAGGGTTACCAACCACATAATCGAACTGTCGCAATGCCTCCTCGCCCCGGAACCGACCGGGCTCGCCGGTGCGAGGCTCGGACAGGCAATCGGCGCGCCGCACATCCGCGTGCTCGAGGTCGTGAAGCACGAGCGAACGCCTGGTGTCGTCCCGGTTGCGTTCATCGCCGTGGATCGCTAGCGCGCCGGAGCGATGGCCATAGGCTTCGAGATGACGGACCGCCGCCAGCAGCAGGCCGCCGGAGCCGCAGACCGGATCGTAGATCGTGCTGTCAGGCTGGGGGTCGAGGTGAGCGACCATGAGGCGTGCGACCGCGGAGGGGGTGAAGAACCCGCTGTCCCGCTGGGACGCCTCGTCCGCGAACCGTTCGCGGAGGCGCTCACAAGCGCCGCCGAGCGTCTGTGCGTCGACGTCCTGTCGTTGTAAGCGAAGCCGGTCGAAGTGTTCGAACAGACGAGTTAAGAGGGGATCGGAAAAGCGCAGCGGATCGCAGAGATCGACATCTCCAAAGATCCCTTTCAATTTGGGGTCGTGCTGCTCGATGGCGCGTAGCCGCCCGGTGACGGCCTTGCCGAGAAAGGAAGTGCAGCGACGCAGATCCGACCATCGACACCCCTCCGGGATCGCAAATCGGTGTATTCCACGGCCGTCGCCACCCGCGGACGGCTCGTCGGCGGCTTCGAATTCCTCGTCCCATTGATCGCTGAGTCGCTTGTAGAGCAGCAATGCCAGGACGATTCGGATACGGTCCGCAGGATCGATGGCGCCTTGCAGGACCTCGATCCCTTGCTCGAGGTAACGCTCCAGAGTTGCCTTCCCGTGCTGCATGCGCGCCCAGGATAGACCTTTCACGCAGTGACGGCGAATTCGCCCCCAGGTTCGGGGGCGCCGTTCGGGTGGAGAATGGCGCCGCGGAGCGAGGCGGCCCCGTCAGGGCGTGGGTCCACGCGAGAACGACGGAGCCGCCGCACGTCGAGGTCGAGCTTGGGCCGTCCGGGAGGGACACTCGACGCGGTGGTCGGTCACCCCGCGCGCCTCGGCCCACACCAGGCTCGTGGTGGCGAGGCGCCGGCCGAGCCCGCGGCACTGCCAGCCCGGCAGCACGGACCGCATACGCCGCCCCGACGGCCGCGCGTCGACCTCGGGCGACGCGGTCGCCACCGCGTCGAGCGAGGTGGACATCGCCGCGAACGGCGCGTTCGAGCCTCACGGCGCACGCCGTCGCCAGCTAGGCGGCAGCCACACCGACCTCCGAGCGTCACGGCGGCGAGGCCGGCCCGAGGCTTGGGCTGTCCTATCAGACAGGTTCTTACTCACCAGGCGGCAAGGCCCCCCGCCCCGCAGAAGCGCTCCGACGCTGCGACCCGCCCCGACGGCCCTCGGTGAGGGCCGACTGGGACGCGCGTGTGTCTCAGGAGCGGCTTCGCGGGCTGCGGGGACTTCGAGCTCGGCTTCGTGCGGACCTGCTGCCGCAGCTGCGGCGACGAGCTGCGGGTGCCGTTCTCCTGCAAGTCGCGCGGCTGCTGTCCCTCGTGCATGGGTCGGCGGATGGCCGAGGGCGCGGCGTTGCTGGTGGACCACGTGCTGCCGGCGGTGGGTTACCGGCAGTGGGTGCTCTCGTTCCCGGGCCCGCTGGCGGTGCGCCTTTAGCTACGACGCGCCGCTGCTGGCCGCCATCGCCGGGCGGCTGGCGCGGGCGGTGATGCAGGATATGCGGCACCGCGTGAAGCAGCAGCACGGCCTGGCGTCGGTCGCGTCCTTGCACGCGCTCGGCCTCCATGTTCACCTGCACTGCCTGGTCACCGACGGCGCGTACGAGGAGCAGGGCGAGGAGCTGCGCTTCCTGGCCGCCGCACCGCCGACGCCGGAGCGCATGACCGCCGTGCTCGCGCA
>JAYUXQ010000466.1:0-1785 GCA_043752905.1 Nannocystis sp.
AACCCGGCGCATCGCGCAGCGCTTACGAGGTTTGCATCACGCGGCTTTCTCACGCACCACGCGGCACACCGCACCGGGGACGTGTACCATCGCCGCCGCGATGGCCTCGCCCCCGCTCTACATCGTCGGCGCCGGCGCGGTCGGCCTGCACCTCGCCGCTCGCCTCTCGGCCGTCACGCCGGTCACGATCGTGGCCCGCGGCCCCCGGGCCACCCGCCTCGCCCGTGAGGGCTTCGACCTCGCGGGCGCCGAGCAGGGCCACTTCGAGCTGCCCGTCGTCGACCTCGCGGACCCGCTCCCGGCCAGCGCCGACCTGCTGATCGCCGTCAAGTCGACCCAGCTGCGCGAGACCCTGCACCAGCTGCGCCCCGGGCCCCAGCACGCGCTCGGCCTGTGCCAGACCGGCCTCGGCGTCGCCGCGATGGCCCGCGCGCTCGCCCCGACCGCCGCCCGCGTGCGCCTCGGCTGCTGGATCGCCGCCGGCCTGCCCACGCCGACCGTCGTCCGCGTCGCGGGCGTGTATCAGGTCGAGATCGCCGCCGACGACCCCGAGGCCCTGCGCACCCGCGACCGCTGGCAGCGGCTGCTCGCCGCCGCCGGCTACCCCGTGCGCGTCGTCTCGAGCATCGCCGCCTGCGAGTGGCGCAAGGCCCTGCTTCACCTCGCCGTCAACGGTCTATGCGCCACGCTCGGCGAGCGCACCGGCGCGGTCGTCGACTCGCCCCCGCTGCACGCCCTCGCCCGCGAGATCTTGCAGGAGGCGCGCAGCGTCTCCGCGGCCGAGGGCGTGCGCCTGACCGACGAGGACCTCGAGCGCGTCTTCACCTCGGCCGCCAACCTCCGCAACGACCGCAGCAGCATGCTTCAGGACATGACCCGCGGCGAGGCCACCGAGATGCAATTTTTAAACCTCGCCGTCGCCCGCATGGCCGTCAGACACGGCCTGTTCGCCCCGGTCAACGCCGTCGTCGCCCGCCTCGTCGAGCACTGCGAGCGCCGCAAACCCGACGCCGCTGCCTCGACCTCGTAGTCGGCCCGGCACTGCCAAATCATCGGATCGAGGACATCGACAGCATCGTCGAGGCCGGCGACGGCGAGCGCGTGATCTGCTTGTCGTCGCTGACCAGCAACGGCTGACCGGGCGGCGCCTCGAGCACGACGCGCACACTCCCAAAACCGTCGCCCTCACGCTCGAGGCGGACGATGCCATACGCGGTGATCTGCTCGTCGAGCTCGAACAAACTCTCGAGGTAACGCAGACGCGGAGCCGGCTTGCCCTCGGCGGGGTGCCAGGCCTGGTGCCGGCGCAGGAAGCTCTCTTGTTGGGGATTGGGCGAGAGGATGGGGTCGGAGGACGAGCCCTCCTCGAGGTCCGCCGAGATCTGCGGGCGCAGCATACGAACGAGAATGAGGCCGGTGCCGTCGTCGAGGCAGAAGTCGCACCACTGCTCCTCGTACGCGAGCTGCACCCAGCCCTCCGAGTTGCCGCTCTGGCGCAGCTCCTCCGCGACCGCCTGGAAGTATCCGCAGGGCTTGCCCGACAGCGGCCCGCGCAGCAGCGGCCCGCTCGCCGGCTTGAGCTTGCCGATCACGCGGGCCATGGTGCCCGGCTGGGCCAGCACGACGCGCGTGACGGGGATCTTTCGCAGCACCCGGTTGATGCGTTCGGCCCGCTTGAAAAACCAAACCAGACCGAACACCGTGGCGAGCACCGCCACGAGCGCAACCACAAGCAGCACGATCACCGCGATCCACATGGAGCCGCGGCAGGCTACCACAGCCCCG
>JAYUXQ010000467.1:0-4632 GCA_043752905.1 Nannocystis sp.
TCAGCCAGGTCAGCTACGCCGACCAGGAGGCCGCGATCTCATACTGCCGCACCCCCGACGGCCCGACCGGCGTGTGGGCGGCCGACTGCATCCCGACGATCGGCACCGCCAACATGAAGCCATGAACCTGCGCGCGACGGTCAATACGGCTGCATCGCGTCGCAGTACAGGGCCGGGCCCGGGTCGACCGCGAGCATGTCGGTAAAACGCTGATAAAAGCCGACGCGGTCCTTGACCTTGTCATGGGTCGGCTGTCCGCACTCGAGCCCGCCGTTGATGATGTTGATCGTCATACCGAAGCCCGGCGCGCGACCTTTGGCCAGGTCGTCCGCGCTCGGCTGCCACACGCCGGCCATCACGTCGTGCGCGGAGGGCTTGGGCGCCTGCGCGGTCATCCAGAACCACAGCCCCGTGCGAAACGCGATCGCGCCGTCGCTGGTGACCAGCTCCGGCTGCGCCAGCAAGGGCTCGCCGATCGCCTCGCCGGCCGGCCCGTAGTTGTAATTCCAGCTGAGCTGGATCGGGCCGCGACCGTGGTAGGTCTTGCCCGGCGCGCACGGGTATTGCGCGTTGTTCGGGTCGCAGTAGCCCGTGCAGCCGCCGCCCTCGCAGCCGACCTCCTCCTTGAAATACAGGCCCCACGCGTACGGCCCGCCCGGCGCGTCCGCCCAGCCGCCGGTGGTCTCGTGGCCGATGTTGGCGAGGAAGGCCGCGAGCTCGCGGCGGCGCTGGTCCGGCGTGCCCTCGCACGCGAACGCAGGATATTTGGCCGCGGCCGTCATCAACGCCGTGTGGCCAAACAGCTCGTTATGCTGCGGGAACATCTCCGCGTACAGCTCGGCGGTCAACAGCTCGCCGAGGCAGCTGTCCTCCGGCGCGCCGGTGGTCGCGTCGGTGGTCTGCGTGCCGTCCGTGGTGCCATTCGTGGTGGCGCTCGTGGTGCCTTCGGTGGTCGCCTGGCCCGTCGTGGTCGTCGTGGGATCCGTCGTCGGCGAGCTCGATTCCGCGCCCGTATCGCCCGTATCGCCCGTATCGCTCGTATCGCCCGTATCATTCGGGGCACTCGCGGTGCCCGGTCCGCCGGGATCGCCGGCAGTCGCACCCGTGGTGCTCGTGGTGACGCCGGCGTCGGTGGTGCTCGCGGCCGCGGTCGCCCCTGTCTCACCGTCCCCTGGATCGCTGCACGCCAGGCTCAGGCACAATACGCTCGTCGGTCCCAGTCGTCGCATGTCGACCCCGTGACGACGGTACCCGCTCCCGGCGAGATCGTCGACCGCGTCCCCGTTTGGGTGCGAGAGGCCACGCGACGCGCCGCCGCGGCTTCGTTACCATCACCACCATGTCCAAGCCCGACCACGCCCGTCTCTGGCAGCGCGTGCGCGAAGGTCACGCGACCGCGCTCATCGGCCGCTTGCCCGAACCGCCCAGGGAACTGCATGTGCTGCGCGTCAGCTGCGAGGTCGCGCCCGCGGCCCTGCGACCGCTGCTCGAGGCGCGGCGCCTGACCGAGGCCGTCCTGGGCGACGTGCGAAGGCCCGAGAAGGCCAAGTCGGTGCGCCGCCGGACCCTGTTCGGCGACACCCCCGAGCGCGCGACCGAGGCCGTCGTCGTCGAGCTGTGGAACCAGCTGGCGAAGCAAAAGGGTGTGCGCTGGGTGGTCGTGTTCGACGCGGTCGAGCAGGCCGACGAGGCCACGCTGGCCGCGCTGGCGCAGGTCGTCCGCCGGCCGGGGTGGATGCAGCTGCCGCTGGTGCTGGTGTTCCACGGCGAGCCGACCGGCCCCGCCGCGGAGCTGCTCGCCGCGGTGCGTACACGTGGTGAGGACGCGGTGCTGCCCGGCGACGCCCCGCCGACCGAGGTCGGCGACGCGATCCAGTGGCGTACGCTGCCGCCCGAGGTGCTGCGGGTCCTGCGAGCCGGCGCGCTGATCGGCCCCGGCTTCGAGACGCGCATCGTCGCCGACCTGCTCTCGCAGGAGCCGCTCGTCGTCCTCGAGCAGCTGCAGCAGGCCAGCGACCTCGGCGTCCCGCTCGAGGACCGCGGCGAGGGCCGCTTCTCGCTGCCGACCTCCGCGCTGACCGCGTTGACCGCGTCGCTGATGCCCTCGATGGCCCAGGCCTGGCATCGTAAGCTCGGCCGCCTGCTCGCCGCGCGCGCCGGAGAGGCCGCAGTGCCGCCGCCGCCGCCGCCGGACGCCCGCGCCGCCGAGGCCCGCCGCCGCCGACTGGCGCCCCCGGGCGACGCGCTGGCGGCAGAGATCATCGACCTCTCGGCCGAGGTGATCGACCTGTCCTCCGAGCCAGATGCGGCGCCCGCGGTCGCGTCCGCGGCCACCCCGGACATGTCCTCGGGGACAGCACCCGCTGTCACTCCGGACATGTCCTCCGGGACAGCAGCCGCTGTCACCCGGGACATGTCCGCGGCGCCAGCCCCGGCTGACGCTCCCGACGCGTCGCCCGCGGAGCTGGACGCCGCGCGCTCGGCCCCCGCGGTCGTGTGGTCGCCGACCCGGCGCCGGACCATGCTCGTGCAGCCGATGCTGGACAACGACCCCGAGCCCGCGCCCGCGCTCGACCCGGTCGGGTGGGGCGCGCCGTCGCGGGTCGTGCCGGCGCGGCTCGACGACCCGCTGGTCGACGAGGTGCGGGCCGCCGAGCACCTGCGCCTCGCCGGCGACGTCGACGCGGCCGTGCAACACCTGTGCGAGGCGGCGCGCAAGGCCGCGGACATGGGCGCACCGCAGGCCGCGGCGCAGCACGCCAACAGCGCGCTGGGGCTGCTCGGCAGCTTGCCGGCGAGCCCGGGGCGGCGTCAGCTCAAGGTGCTCGCGCTGATCGAGCTCGGGCGCCAGCAGTGGCAGTCGGCCGGCTTCGAGCTCGGCTTCACGCTGACGCAGGCGCTGGCGACCCTCGAGCGCGCGCGCGCCGAGCTCGACCCGGGCGCGCCGGCCGAGCTGACCGCCGAGCTCGCCCAGGCGATCGCCGGGGTCTGCTTCGACCTCGGCGACGCCGCCTCGCTCGAGCGGGCGCTCGCCGAGCTGACCTCGGCCCGCCACACCCTCGGCGCCGGCGGCGACCCGACCGGCGCCGCCTGCCTGCTCAACGACGAGGCCGCCGTGCTCGTGCGCATGGGCCACCCGGGGCGCGCGCTGCAACTGCTCCGCGAGTCTCGCAAAGTCTTCGACGCCCGCGTCTCCGACGACCCCATCGCCCTGCGCGAGCTCGCCGAGACCGAGCTGCTGTTCGCGCGGCTCCCGTTGCACGCGCAGATGCGTGCGGGTCGCGAGCTCGAGGGCTTCACGATGGGCCTCGACCACGCCCTCGCTGCCGAGCGGGCCTACCACGAGCTCGGCGAGGCGCGAGAGCTCGGCCGCGTGTGGGAGACCATGGGCCGGCTCGAGCTGCGTCGGGGTCGCGTCGAGCCGGCGCGGCTGCGGCTCGAGGCCGCGGCCGAGGTGCAGGCGCAGCTGGGCGACCTGACCGGCCTGGCGAGCACGACGGAGGCGCTCTCCGAGGTGCTCTCGCTGTGCGGACGCGACGCCGAGGCCGTCACATTGCTCCGCGACTCGATCGTGTTCAACCGCGACAAGGGCTCCCCGCTGGGCCTGACGGGCAACCGCAGAGCATACACCGCCCTGGCCCAGCGCCTCGCCGGCCAGCGCCAGCACGTCTCGGGCCTGCAGGAGGCCGCGATCTTGCTGACCGCGGGCGAGCGCGAGCTCGGCGTGCAGCAGGCCGACCGCTGACACCACCGCTGACACCACCGCGCGGTCCCCACGCTTCGCCGGCCTCCAGCCATGGATAGCCCGCTGCGCGCCGCCGCCGAGTCGTGGTATGCGGATCAGCGATGACCGATCAGGACATCGCCCGGGACCTCGCAGCGATCGCGCGGATCGAGGCGGTGCCCACCATCTTGCGCACGATCCGCGAATCTACCGGCCTGCGCTTCACGCTGATCGCCCGCGTGCTGCCGGATCGCTGGGTCGCCTGCGCCGTGCATGACGAGCTCGAGTTCGGCCTGCGCGCGGGCGGCGAGCTCGACGTCGCCACGACGCTGTGCAGCAAGGTCCGCGACACGGGCGAGCCCGTGATCATCGATCATGCCAGCGTCGACCCCCGCTATTGCGAGCACCCGACGCCGAAGCTGTATGGCTTCGAGAGCTACATCAGCGTGCCGATCTTTCGCCCGTCCGGCGAGTATTTCGGCAACATCTGCGGCTTCGATCCGGTGCCGCACACGCTGAGCGACGGCAAGACCCTGAGCATGCTGCACCTGTTTAGCCAGCTCATCTCGCTGCAGCTCGTCACGGAGGACCGCCACGCGCAGGACCGGGCCGAGCTCGCGGGCCAGCGCGAGGCCTCCGACCTGCGCGAGCAATTCATCGCCGTGCTCGGCCACGACCTGCGTAATCCGCTGTCGTCGATCGGCATGGGCTCCGAGCTCTTGCTGCGCAGGATCAATGACGCCGGGGACCGTCGGGTGCTCGAGCGCATTCGTTCGAGCGCGCGCCGGATCGGCGCGCTCATCGACGATGTCATGGACCTCGCGCGCGGCCGCTTCGGCGGCGGCATCAAGCTCCGGACCCAGCAGGTCGTGGACCTGGCGACGCGGCTGCATCACGTGGTCGACGAG
>JAYUXQ010000468.1:0-4632 GCA_043752905.1 Nannocystis sp.
TGTTCGACGTGCAAACGGACATCGCGGCTCTGGATCTGCCTCGTCGTGTGGTCCACGCGCGTATTAGACCACAACTTCGCGCCGCGGTCAGGACCCGGCAGAGCCCAGGTAGAAGGCGGTGAGGTCCTTGGTGAGGTTCTTTTGGTGGGCCTCGATGGTCCCGCCGCCGATCTCCAGCAGCTTGGCGTCGCGCCACAGTCGTTCGACGGGGTATTCCTTGCAGTAGCCGGCGCCGCCCATGACCTGCATGGCGTAGTCGGCGACGGTCTTGCCGACGGGCGCGGCGAACAGCTTGGCGGCGTCGGAGCCGATGCGATTACGGATCTCCGGGCCGATGTCGCGGGCGACGTTGTAGACCAGGCAGCGGGCGGCCTCGGTCATGGCGAAGCCCTCGGCGATGTAGCGCTGGATCTGGCCGAAGCGGTTGAGCGGGCTCTTGAAGGCCTGCCGGTCGCTGGCGTGGCGGACCATGATCTCGACGCAGCGCTCGGCGATGCCGACGCTCATCGCCGCGAGCGTGATGCGCTCGATCTCCAGGTTGCGCATCATGTGGGTCAGGCCGCTGCCGATCTCGCCGAGCAGGTTGGTCGCCGGCACGCGGCAGTCCGCGAAGATCAGCTCCGACATCGTCGAGCCGCGCATGCCGAGCTTGTCGATGTGATTGCTGGTCGAGAAGCCGGGGCAGTCGCGGTCGACCACGAAGGCGGTCACGCGACCGTCGACCTTGGCATACACGAGGAAGCAGTGACCCTCGCAGCCGTTGGTGATGTAGGTCTTGGTACCGTTGAGGACCCATTCCTCGCCCCTTTGCACGGCGACGGTCGTCATGGCGAGCACGTCGGTGCCGGCGCCCGGCTCCGTCATGCCCATGCCGGCGATCCACTCGCCGCTGAGCACCTTGGGCAGATAGCGCGCCTTTTGCTCGGCGTTCGAGCAATAATAAAAATTGTTCACGAACAACATCGAGTGGGCCAGGTATGCCAGCGTGAAGCCGGGGTCGTACTTGGCCAGCTCGTGATGCACGAGCACCGCGGCGGTGGTATCGAGGCCGGCGCCGCCGTCCTCGTCGGGGATGGTGACGCCGAGCAGGCCGAGGTCACCGAGCCGGCGGAACAGCGGGACGTTGAGGACGCCCCTGGCGTCGAACTCGGCGGCCTGCGGGTCGACCTCGCGGCGGGCGAACTCGGCGACCATGCGGCGGAGCATTTTGTGCTCCTCGCTGGGATTGAACAGGTCGTCGGCCGAGCGGTGCTGCATCGAGATGAGCGTGGCACTTCTGGACCGGGGGCCGGGAGCCCCCCGGGTGTGTGCTGGCTCAAGCGGGGCCCGGGATGCGGGCCACGGCGGTTATTTCGGCGCCGGACCCGGCGGACAGACTACCCGGAACGGACGATCGACCGGCCAGCGCATCGTGGCTGTTCGGGCATGTTCTCTCGTGCAGGCGGCTGCCGCACTTTTTCAGAACATGTCGCGCATCCAGCCGACGAAGCGCTTGCCGATGCCGGGGCGGATGTCCCCGTGCTGACCGCGGTGGTGGTGGGGCTCGTGGGTGACGGCCATCGGCTCGTGGGCGGCGCCGTAGAGCACGAGGCCGACGCCGGTGGCGAACTTGGGGTCATGGATGACGCCGGCGAAGCCGCCCTCGGTGAGGGCGGGGGCGTGACGGCCGAAGCGGGCGCCGTGGACGGGGAGGCCGCGACGAACAGGCAGGCCGAAGATGTCCTCGACGATCTCCGCCATGCCTTCCATCTGGCTCTGTCCGCCGGTGAGTACGATGCCGCTGCCGGCCAGTTCCATGTAGCCGCTCTGCTGCAGCTCCTCCTGGGCGAGCAGCAGGATCTCCTCGACGCGCGGCTCGATGACCTCGGAGAGGAAGCGGCGCGGGAAGCTGCGCGGCGGGCGGGGGCCGACGCCGGCGACCTCGATCTGGGCGTCGCCGTCGACCATCGAGACCAGCGCGCACCCGTGCTTGCGCTTGATCGCCTCGGCCTCGGCGACGCTGGTGTGCAGGCCGTGGGCGACATCTTGCGTGATGCGGTGGCCGCCCATGACGATCACGGAGGTGAACACGTTTTGGCCCTCGGCGTAGATCGCCAGGTCCGTGGTGCCGCCGCCGATGTCGATCAGGATGACGCCGAGCTCGCGCTCGTCCTCGTGCAGCACGGAGGTCGCGCTGGCCAGCGGCTCGAGCACGACGTCGATGACGTCGAGGCCGGCGCGGTTGCAGCACTTGATGATGTTCTGCACGCTGGTCATCGCCGCCGTGATCACGTGGGCGCGGACCTCCATGCGCACGCCGCTCATGCCGATCGGGTCCTTGATCTGGCCCTGGCCGTCGATCATGTACTCGAGCGGGAGCGTGTGAATGATCTGGCGGTCGAGCGGGATGTTGACCGCCTTGGCCTGCTCGATCACGCGGGCGACGTCGAGGTCGGTGACCTCGCGGTTGCGCATGCTGACCTGACCGAGGCTGCTAAAGCCACGGATGTGCCCGCCCGCGATCCCGCAGAACACCGACTGCACCTCGACGGCGGCCATCTGCTCGGCCTCCTGGATCGCCTGCGCGATGCTGTTGGTGGTCGCCTCGATGTTGACGACGACCCCCTGGCGCAGGCCCTCGGACGGACAGGTGCCGACGCCGATGATGTCGACGCCGTTCTCGGTGACCTCACCGATGATCGCGGCCACCTTGGTGGTGCCGATGTCCAGGCCGACGATGACTTCTCCGACTTCTGCCATGACGAGCTCCGTCTAGTCGTACTTGGGGATCCCGGACGCGAATTTGTGCGCCCCCTGCTTGCCCATGATCCGGTGGATCGGCTTGCCCTGTTTCTTGGCGGGCTTGCCTGGCACGGGTGTGATGTCCTTGGCTGGCTTTTGGGCCATGTCCTCGAGGTCCTGCGTCACCGCCGGGGCGGCAGGCTTGCTCGCCTGGGCCAGCAGCGTCGCGGCCTCGGCCAGATCGGGCCGGGAAGCCTGATCGACGAAGCTGGCGATCACGCGCGCGGGCCGGTCGGGGCCGGGGGCGGTGTCGAGGTGGACGACCGAGAGCTTGTCGGCGCGGTCGCCCAGGGCGGCTCGCAGGGCGTCGAAGCGGGCCAGGCGGTCCTCGACCGGGCCGCGACCGAGGCGCAGCAGGGTGCCGGTCTTCTCGGTGTAGAGCAGCGCCTCGCCGCCCTCGCCGATGTGGATCTCGCCGAGCCGCGGGCGGGCCTTGTCGTTGTAGGTCGCGAGCACGGACAGCGCGCGCTGGATCACCTGCGCGGCCGCGGGGTCGCCGGCGACCAGCTTCTCGCGGTCGACGCCGGTGACGATCGGGAGGGTGCCGCGCTCGCCGGGCTCGACGCGCTTGAACGGCACGCCAGCGCCGTCGAGCAGGTAGAAGTGGCCCGAGTGCAGGACGGCGGCGGGCGTGTGCTCGCGGACGGCGACGTGCAGGGTGTCGGGCAGCTGGCGCGAGACGGTCGCGCTGGCGACCCACGGGTCGGCCTCGATCTTGCGACGCACGGCGTCGACGTCGACGGCGAGGATGTTGGTGCCCGGCGCGAGGCCCATCAGCTCGGTCAGGCGGTCGGCCGGGAGATGCGGGGTCTGCTCGAACACGACGGTCCGGGCCTCGAAGCGGGCCGAGGTCGTCACGTACTGGTAACCCTGCTGGGCGCCGAGCAGCAGCCCCCACGCGAGCGCGAAGGCGACGCCCAGGCGCATGCCGGCGCCGAGGAAGCGACGCGCCCGCGGGCCGAGCTGCGGGTGGGCGAGCGCGCGCAGCAGCGCGAGCGGGCGAACCCCCGGGGTCGCAGGGGCGGGCGCGGGGCGGGCGGCGTTGCGACCGGGCGCCGGGGCGCCGAGGCGGCGGTTGGGGCGGACGTCTCCGCGAGAGGCGGCGCGGCTGGGCTTGCGGGCGGGCGCGGGGGCGTTCACCGGGACGCGCGGCCTGGCCTGCTGCACGCGCCGGTTCTTCGGCGGGGCGGCTTGCGCGGGGCGGTCACGGCGGAGGAGCGGCAGGCTCATAACGGAGAAGCGACGAGCTTCGCCATTACTAGCAGCGGATCGCGGTGGCAAGTTACCGGCGGCGCGTGGGTCGATCCGGCGCGAGCCTGTGCATGCGCGCAGTGCTTCACTTCACCGTGTAGCAGGTGCCGCGACCCATGCCGTGCCGGCGCAGCTTGCCATGCTTGACCAGCTGGCCGATGTGAAAGCGCAGCTTGCGGCGACCCATGTGGGTCTGCTCCTCGAGGTCCTGCATCGTCGCCTCCTTGAGCTTGCGGACCAGCGGCACCAGCAGCCTGGCGGCCTGGTCGAGGCTCATCGCCTCGGTGTCGTCGTCGTCGTCCTCCGCGGCGGCGGCAGCGGCGGCGGCAGCGGCAGCGGCAGCGGCAGCGGCAGCAGCAGCGGCAGCGGCAGCGGCGGCCTTCTTGTTGGGTATTGGCGTGGCGGGCCGCTTCGCGGCCTTCTTGGACTTGCCGACTTTAGCCTTGGCGAGCTTGCCGGTGCCGCGCGGCTCGCTGCGGACCTTGCGACCGCGGGCAGCCAGCGCCTTGTCGATGCGGTCCAGCGCGCGGTCGAGGCTGCTCGGCTTGCGTACCGGGGCAGCCTCGACCTTGGCGACCTTGCGGCCGCGCTTGGCGACCG
>JAYUXQ010000469.1:0-1784 GCA_043752905.1 Nannocystis sp.
CCGGCGACCGACCCCGCGGTGCAATGCATCGTCGAGCTGATCAAGGGCACGAAGATCGCTCCCGCCGCGGGCAGCAAATTCACGAGCGCGTTCTTCGACTACAGCTTCAAGGTGTACTGACACCGGCGCCGTCATGGTCCGCTGACAACGCTGTCGCGGTGCGCTCGCCAAGGCGGCGCAAGGAGGCGACCGAAGGGTCATCAGAGGTCACCAGGGCCCACCAGGGGCCGCGCAAGGGCGTTGGCACCGGTCGTGCAGTACCTGTCGGTGAGGACCCCGCCATGCTCCGCCCCGCCCTGATCGCCACCCTGCTGACCCTGACCCTGACCCCCGCCTGCGACGATCGTCCAGACGACACCGGCGACACGGAGGCCGTCGACAGCGAGACCGAGAGCGCCGATGCCGGCGACAGCGAGTCGAGCAGTGAGGCGTCCGGCGAGTCGAGCGGCGAGTCGAGCGGCGAGTCGAGCGGCGAGTCGAGCGGCGGGTCGAGCGGCGAGCCGCAGACCACCGGCGAGGATCCCGGCGGCGGTGGTGAGAGCATCACGCCGCTCGTCCTCGCGTTCGCGGGCGAGGCTGTACACTTCAACACGGCGGTGGCGGCGACCTTCGACCTCACCGGCACGATGTCGGTGATCACCGACTGGCCGACCTCGACGACCCCGTGGCTGGCGATCGATCGCAACGGCAACGGCAAGATCGACGACGGCGGCGAGCTGTTCGGGTCGGCCACGCTGCTGACCTCCGGCGATGCGGCGCCCAACGGCTTCGTCGCGCTCGCCGACCTCGACTCGAACCTCGACGGCCGCGTCGACGCAAACGACGAGCAGTGGAGCCGCCTGCTGGTGTGGAGCGACGTCGACGGTGACCGCAAGTCGACCGTCAACGAGCTCAAGTCCGCAGCCCTGCGCGACCTGGTGGCGATCGAGCTCGACTACACGGTCGATCGCCGTTGCGATGTCCGCGGCAACTGCGAGGTCGAGCGGGCGGCCTTCGTGTACCGCGATGGCCACGGTCAAGAGCTGCATGGGGCCGTGATCGACGTGCATCTGCGTCTGCGAGGCGCCCTGTGAACACGGGCACGTGACATTCCCCCCTAACTTTGGGTAAACTGTGTCCATGTCGCCGGAGCAATTCCTCGACGCCATCTTCCGCCACCGGGCGATCGCCATCTTTCGTGGGCACCACCAGGGGCGCGCCGCGGCGGCGATGGACGCCGCAGTGAGCGCCGGCTTTCGCCTGCTCGAGTTCACGGTCACCACACCGGGCGTGCTCGAGCTCATCGCGGAGTTCGCCCGGCGACCCGGCGTCATCGTCGGTGCCGGCACGGTCCTCGACATCCCGGCGCTCGAGGCGGTGGTCGGCGCCGGCGCCAAGTTCCTCGCCTCGCCCGTGCTCGACCCGTATATTTTGTCGGCGGCGCGTGACCTCGACGTCGCCGTGCTGCCCGGCTGCTTCTCGCCGACCGAGCTGCTGCAAGCCCACCGCAGCGGCGCCGCCTGCCAGAAGCTGTTTCCCGCGCCCGGATACTTGCCGAGCTTCGTGCGCGCCGTACTGGCGCCGATGCCATTCCTGAGGATCGTGCCGACCAATGGCGTGACCCTCGAGAACGCCGCGGACGTGCTGGCCGCAGGCGCAGTGGGCGTCGGCTTCACGACATCGCTGTTCGACCTCGCCGAGGTCGAACACCGCCAGGTCGACAAGATCTACGACCGCGCCCACGACCTGCTCGACGCGGTCAAACACTTCACGGCCGCGACCCGCCCGAAGACGACGACCTACTG
>JAYUXQ010000470.1:0-1782 GCA_043752905.1 Nannocystis sp.
CTCATCGCCGGACTGGCGGCGGGCATGGCGACGATCCCGGCCTGAGCTGCACGCCCGGGGTTTACCGGCCGTCGCGCCTGGAGTATGTTCCGCAGCCAATCGGGGCGTAGCGCAGCCTGGTAGCGCGCCTGCTTTGGGAGCAGGATGCCGGAGGTTCGAATCCTCTCGCCCCGACCAAGCGCCCATAGCTCAGCTGGATAGAGCATCGGCCTTCTAAGCCGAGGGTCCCAGGTTCGAGCCCTGGTGGGCGCGCTCGGCTGGCGGGATATCCAGCCGGGGGCGCCCTCTCCGGGGCCTCCCCGGACCCCCGGGCATGCGACCCCGTGGGGCTGTCTCTTGGGACAGGGAGTGATCGGGGCCGACTGTCGGTCTTCGACCGACTGTCGGTCTTCGACCGCCCGTCGGTCTTCGACCGCCCGTCGGGCTTCGCGGACGCCGGGGCGTGAGCGGGGCGTGAGCGGGGCGCCGGGCGCTACGCGTCGGCGACGGGCGTAGCGCCGGCTTCGAGCGCGAGCTGGCCGCAGGCGGCCCCGATGTCGTCACCACGCGGTGTTCGCAGATACACGTGCAGGCCGAGCGCGCGGCAGAGGCTCATGAAGCGGTGCACGCGGCTCGCGGACGGCCGGCGATAGGGGGCGTGCGGGTGCGGGTTGAACGGGATGACGTTGACCTGGCAGCGCATGTCGCCGACCAGCGCCGAGAGGCGGCGGGCGTCGTCGTCCGTGTCATTGATGTCGGCGAGCAGCACGTACTCGAAGGTGACGTAGCGCCGGCGATGCTGCGGGACCTGGCGCACCGCTGCGAGCAGCGTGGCGATGTTCCAGCGGGTGTTGATCGGCATCACCTGGTCGCGTACGGCGTCGGTCGTCGCGTTGAGGCTGATCGCCAGGCCGACATCCTTGCTGAGCTCGTCGCGCGCGAAGCGTTCGATCGCCGGGACCAGACCCGAGCTCGAGATCGTGATCCGCCGACCCGCGATGCCGGCCCCGTGCGCGTGGGTCAGCAGCTCGATCGCCCGCTTGACCTGATTATAGTTGTGCAGGGGCTCGCCCATGCCCATGAACACGATGTTGGTGATCCGACCCGCATACTCGGCGCCCTCGGCCGCGGCCTCGCGGGCCAGCAGGTCCTGGGCCTGGTACACCTGGTCGGCGATCTCCCACGTGGCGAGGTTGCGCTGAAAACCGAGGCTGGCGGTCGCGCAGAACCTGCAAGTCAACGCGCAGCCGACCTGCGACGACACGCACTGCGTGTACCCGCGATCCTCGTTGGGGATCAACACGCTCTCGAGCGCGGCACCGTCGGCCGTGCGCAGCCTTAACTTGCGCGTGCCGTCGCGCGCGGTGAACACGGCGTCGACATGGAGTCGCTGCAACGAGGCGAGACCCGCGAGGCGAGCGCGCTCCGCCGCCGGCAGGTCGGACATGTCCTTAAAATCGGTCGCGCGGCGCTGGTGCAGCCAGCGAAACAGCTGGTCGGCCCGGTGCCGCGGCGTCTTGGGGTCCTGCTGGGCCAGCCAGGCCGTCAAACCCGCGAGATCGAGGTCCCGCAGGTTCTGGGGACCGCTGCGCGGGATGCCCCGCGCGGGCGGCCGGATGGCGACTAGCTGATCCATCAAGAGGGAGCGAGCTCAGAGGCCGGCGAGCTCGAGGCCGCTGAAGAAGAAGCCCATCTCGTAGGCGGCCGTGTCGTCGGCGTCGGAGCCGTGGGTGGCGTTGCGCTCGATGCTGGTGCCGTAGGTGCCGCGCAGGGTGTGCTTGGGGGCCTTGGTGGCGTCGGTCG
>JAYUXQ010000471.1:0-4625 GCA_043752905.1 Nannocystis sp.
AGGCACGCGTCGGTGTCGTCGTCGTTGCCGTCGTCGCACAGCTCGCCCTCTTGTACGATCGCGTCTCCGCAGCTGGCCAGCGCGCACTCGTTCGTGCAGACGTCGCCGTTGTCGTCGTTGCCGTCGTCACAGCCCTCACCTGGCCCGACCAGGCCGTCGCCGCAGATCGCGTTCTTGCAGCCCAGCGTGCAAGCGCCGCCGTCGCTGTTCGCCGGCCCCGCGTCGCACTCCTCGCCCGCGTCGACGGCTCCGTCGCCGCAGCCCGGCGGCATGGAGGTCCCGGACTCGCCCGCCGTCGTCTCGCTGTCGCCGGTGGTCGAGCTGGTCGGGGCGCCCGTCGACGCGTCCGTGCCGTTCGACGCGCCGGTGCTCGTCGACGCGCCGGTGCTCGTCGACGCTTCGCCGCTCGAGGTGCTTGCGTCGGCGGTCGAGCTGGTCGGGGCCGTGGTCGCCGACGACGGCCCGCTGGTCGAGACCATCGTGCCGCCGCTGTCGGCGCTGTCGCGACTGTCGCCGCTTCCGCCGGCGCACGCCGCGATCATCAGCGCCGCCCACGAACAAACAAAAATATATCCTCGGTCCAAGCTCATTCGAACCTCCAGGTCAACACGCGCGGGAAATCCGGCCCAGACCGCCCCGGCATGCCCCGTCGCGGGCGGTCATCTCGGTCGCAGCACCGTTCGCGCGCTCACTGCGGGACGATCCCCGAGAGGCCGCTGCCGGTGAAGTCCGAGTATGTGTAGTGTACGTTCGCCACCGGCAACTGCTTCTTCTCGAAGGTGACCGGGTCCATCTGCCAGGTCCAGCCGTTGTAGTCGATCATCCAGACCTTGCCCTTGCCGTCGAGCCCCACCCCGACCGGGGTGCCGCACTGAGCGAAGTTGTGGAAGTTAGTGATCGTCTCGGTGTCGCCGTCGATCTGCAGCAGCCCGCAGCCGAACGGCCCGCCGTTGTTCGACACCCACACCCTCCCCTTGTCGTCGGCGGCGACGCTGCGCCACAGGTTCCCGGTGGTGCCGGGGATCACCTTCCATTGTTCGGTCTTCGGGTCGAAAAACGACACACCGCCGTGTCCGCCGAATCCGCCGTAGTTGGCGAACCACACCCGCCCGTCGGCGTCGATGGTGATCCCGTAGTGCGCGTCCGCGTCGGGCGAGTCCCAGCGCGTCACCTCGAGCGTCTTGATGTTGATCCGGATCGCAGCCTTGTTGGCCACCGCGCTGGTCCAGATGTTCCCGTCCGGGTCCACGGCCGCGCCGTAGGGCGAGTAGTTGCCGTAGAGCGGAAAATCCGGGATGTCGACCTTCACCTCGATCTCACCGGTGTAGCTGTTGAGCCGGGCCATCTGCGCCTGGCCTATTCCGGCCATGTAACCGACCCAGACCTTCTCGCTCTCGTAGGCGCACGTGTCGATGTTCCACTCCGGGAGCCCGAAGGTCGTCGCGCGCGGGCCCCACTGGTGGTTGTTGATCGTCAGCTTGGTCGTCCAAAGGATGCACTCCTCCTCCGCGTATGGGAGAAGCTGGGCCTTGTCCTTCGAGGTCTGGATCATGCCGTCGTTGTTCTTGTCGACGCAGTCCGTCTCATTGGCGGCGATCTTCGTGATGCTCCCGGTGTCCCGGTTGGAGACCACCATGTACCGCCCGTCCAGGCTCACACTGGTCCGCGAGGGCGAAGCGGCCCCGCTCTGCACCGGGTCCGAATAATACCGGGCCAGCTCGACCATCGTGTTCGTGTTGATCTTGGAGACGCTCCCCTGGTCCGTGTTGGCGATCCAGAGGTAGCTAAACTCCTCGCCCATGCCCCCGGGCTCGCACGGCGGCTCACCGGTGTCCGTCCCGGAGCCGGTGTCCGTGCTCGTGCTCGTGCTGCCCGGCCCGGTGGTCCCGTCGCTCGCCGAGGCGCCCTGCGTGGTCCCGCCGGAGGTGGTCTCGGCGGCGGTCGTGCTGTCGCCCGTCGTCGCCACGCTCGTGGAGGTCGTCGCGCTCGCGGAGCTCGTCGCCTGCGAGTCGCTGCTCGCGTCGCTGCCCGCGCTCGACTCCGACGCGGAGTCGCTGACCGACCCGCCCTCGGTCGGTGTCGTCATGGTCGCGGAGGAGGTCGTCGTGGGCGCGGTGGCGGTCGGAACGCCGGTCACGCCGGTCGCGTCGGTCGCGTCCGGGCCAACACTCGTCGAGCCGGCGCTCGCCGAGCCCCCCGCGCCGTCACCACAGGCCGCCAGCATGCACCACGCGGTCATTGTCATCACATCAAGGTTTCTCGGCATTGTCATTCCCTCCCTGTCCCCACCACCCAGAATTCATGCCTGCGCGACGATCTCGGCTCACTGTGCCGGGCTCAGGTCGAGCGAACGCCGGATTGTACCGGGGCGAGGGCTCGAGGTCCATCGCTTCGAGACGTCCCCGGCGATGTGCGGTCGCGGCCGAGCACGCGCCGTCATGGAAGCGACGCCGCGAGCCCGGCGCGCCTGGCGACCCGCGCATCCGCGGACCCCACGCGGCCCGAACGCGGACGGGCGCGGCGGACGGCGCGTGGTACCGTGCCTGGTATGCCGTTCGTGATGTTCGGTAGCAAGGGGAAGGCGCGCCGGGTTTCCGGCGGGCGATTCGAGAAGCGCCGTTGTCCCGAATGCGACGAGACGACGGTGTTCCGTGAGTGCGTGGTCGAGAAGACCTTCACGGCCTATCATTTCATCGCTCTATGGAGCTCGAAGTCGACGCAGTCGAGCGCGGCGTCGAGGGTGTCGTTGCGAAACTCCGCGCCGGCGGCGGCCTGGATCTCCGTCGTAAAAAAGCCGTGCCCCACCCGCAGACTGGCGTGACTGGCGGCGAGAAAGCCGTCGCCGGAGTTCGCAGTACGCATGAGGGCGGTTAAGAAGTTTCAGGCAGGAATTTTGGCGGCGGGCCGAGTACCCGGTGGGCGATGGTCGACGGATGAGGGCCGAATGGCGAACATGGAGCGCGGCCCCCGACTGCTTCAATCGTCAAGTTCTGGAACGTGTTGCACGATGGGAGTGCCCGGAAGCGAGCTCCTCGGCCGCCTCGACCGAGCAAGCGCCATGCAGGGGTGAGCGCGACGTCGGAGCGCGCGGTCAGCCGGGGAACAACAAGACCTGTGCGGGAGGATGGGGCCGGGGTGGCGCACGGGCCCCGTGGAGGACGCGGGCGATGTCATCGGCAGTTTCTACGACCTCGAGGATGCGCATCCTCCCGCCACACTTGCGACAGACGGTGACATCGACGGCGAACACGCGGGCGAGCAGCTTGGCCCACCCAAGGCGGCGCGGCCGCGGCGAGGATTCGGTGTCGTCGTCGGGCTTGTCGCTCGCGGAGTCGGCGAGGCCGAGCGCGAGCTGCTGCCCGGGCGTCGGGACGGCGGACGGCGGACGGCGCAATGATGCGAGGCCGGAGATGAGGGCGATATGCGAACACACCGAAGTATCTGGTCATGTGATAACCCGGCGGCGGTACGAGGGCGGGCAACGCCGCGGCGGGCTGTCGTCGGTCCCACGGCCCTGCGGCCCTGCGGAGGAGCTGCAACTGGGCTTCGGTCCGCAAGGCCACGACGTGCCGGTCGCAGCCGGCGAGCCGCGCCACGATGTGCCAAGGCGGGCTTCCAGGAGTATGCGCAGCAGGTGGCTTCTTCGTCGACGCGACGCGCGTGCGTAGCCCCAAGGACAAACCGCGGGTGGCGGGCATCACGACGGTCCCGGCCGAGACGCCCTTGACCTCATTTCACAACAAAACTGGATGGCAGAAAGCAATTCATGCGATATCGTTCCATCCTGACGCCCCCCGGGGCCGAGAAGGAAGAAAATGCGGAAAAATCCGACGCTCGTTGCCATTTTTTTTCCGCTGGCCTCGCTCTGAGCACTTGTACCCCCAAAGGTACAGACGGCGAGGAGAGCGGGCCTGGGACGTCGACAGAGAGCACAACCATGCCAGGGAACGCTGCTGGCCACGGTCGCTAAGAGCCTCGCGCGGGCGGTGATGCAGGACATGCGCGGGTCGGTGAAGGAGCGCCACAGCCTCACCTCCGTGGAGCGATCAGGCCGTTGCCCCGTTCGTAGTCGTCGCAGAGATTGGCCGCTACCGCTGCGCAGGAGAAGACCGGTGGCACGAAGACGTCGGGGGTCGCGTCGTTGGTGGCGTCCGCGGTGGTGGCGTCCGTGGTGATTTGTGCATCTTGCACAGGTCCGCCGGCGTCTGCCGATACGCCGGATTCGGGCGATCCGCTGCCTTCCAGGACGTGAAGATATCGAACGTCGCCGAGTGGCCACGCCCCGCGGCGTTCGACAACTCGGATTCTCGTGTCTGATCGCAGTGATCCACGAGCAAAGGGACGACGCGAAGAAGAGCTCCACCTGGGTCGTCGATGCCAGCGGCGCCGCCGTCAGAGAAACGTGAAGCTCACGGATGCGGCGCGTCGAGCATCAATCGTGCTTTTTGGCGGACTCGACCGCCGCATCCAGCGCGTGTTGATCGGCACGGAGCTCGCGAACGAGTCGCGCGATCGCAAGCAGGGCCACTCGGTCGTCGCTGCGAACGACACACATCTCGCTCTCGGGATCGTAGTGAAGCGCGGACGCGAGCGCCGGAGTGTCGCGGTCGACCAGCACGCGGATG
>JAYUXQ010000472.1:0-4621 GCA_043752905.1 Nannocystis sp.
ACCATCTTTCGAGACATCGAACTCACGCACCTCGGTCTGCTCCACTGTCGCGGCGCCGCTCGGCAGATCGATCCGCAAGAGCATGTCCTCGGTGGTGAGAACGAACACCATGTTCCCGCGCGCGCGCACCCTCGACTTGGCCGTGATCGGGTACTCCGGGGTGACGTCCGGATCCAGCAACCCGATCGGCTCCGAGGTCTCACTGCGAGCGTCGCCCGGATGCGGGTGCAGGGTTAGGGCGGCGGGACCATCGCCCTCCGCGTCGATGGAGATGAGCCCCTGCGGAGTGTCGCGCGAGAAACAGTCGACATCGGCATAGACGACGTGTGGGGGCTCCTCGCCGGCGGGGTCGATGCTGACGACGTCACGCAACTCCGGGCGACAGCCGAGCAGCACCCCGGGCCAGCGATCGTCGGTGAAGACGTTGATGACATCGTCGGCGATCCTGCGCGGAGCCTCACCGCAGGGCCCGCTCGACCACAATACGGTGTCGCTGTACGTCACCTCGTCGGCCTCGGTCTGCGCGCGTGCGGTGGTGTAGAACACCCGCTCCTCGAAGCGGTAGAGGCCGCCCCGCACCACTTGGTCCGGCTCCAACGCGACCAGGCGAACCGGACCCTGCACGCCGCAGACCTCGCCGAACTCGGCAGGCTCGATCGGCTCGGACCCGCAGCTCACGAGGCAAAACGCCAGGATGATCACACCTGGCCACTTAATCATTCTGGAGTACGACGACATGGGCCACGAACTACCGGGAGCGTGGACAACCTATTTCCGCGCCCGATTTGGCAGTCCCCACGCCCGGCGTGGCTGCTGCCCGCGTCGCGGAGCTATCCGTCAGAACGCAACGCGCACAGACAGCCCGCCACCGCTGCATCCGTCGCCGAAAGCAGCAAGAGCGAGGCCCGACCGGACCTCGCTCTTGCTGCGGTTGTTTTGTTTACTTGGACGGTGGGTTGTTGTCCCTGCCGCCGCCCGAAGGGTTACCAGTTCCACTCGGGAATCCCGCACCACCCCCCTTGCCGCCACCGCCGCCGCCGCCTCCACCACCGCCCTTGCTGCCGCCGCCGCCTCCACCACCGCCCTTGCTGCCGCCTCCACCACCGCCCTTGCTGCCGCCTCCACCACCGCCGCCGCCCTTGCTACCGCCGCTACCGCCGCTACCGCCGCCTTTGCTCATGGTGTCGTCTCCTTCTGACTTTCGTCATTATCAACTCTATGGCGGAGGCTGTCGGTCCGCAACGGGTCAAGGTGCAAAACGACGTTTGCCGGGCTCATGACGCGGACGCTCGCCGCGTCCCAAAGACCGTCGAGCTGAGCAGGGTCGCCGTCGACGGTCGATCAGCCGAGGCCGAGGCGTCGCTTGGCGGCCGCGGTGCGCTTGGACCATTTCACGCGTGTGCCGCTGAGCAGGAGCATGGCGAGGCCCCCCGCCGCAACGATCGCGCCGGTGATCAACAGCGCGGTCGCGGGCTTGTAGTTCGGTTCGGCCTGCGGGTCCGTGTCCTCCCTGAACTCGTTAAGCCCGTCGGCGTGGCGCTTGGCGGTCCAATAAAGGAACGCCGCCGTGCCGAGGCCGGCACCTCCCAGCGCCAGGCCGATGATGCCGCCCACGCGCCGCGCTGGGCGACCGGGAGTGACGCGAGCGACAACGTCGCCGCTGTGCTCGGTGAGCGAGAACTGCCTCGTCTTGAGGACGTGGTCGCCGTTGAAAAAGAAGGACTGGCCCCGGCGCCCGTCGATGACCCGATCGCAGGGGGCCGCACAAACCGGGGCGGACGTCGTGCCGCTGCTGAAGCCGCGGTAGTTGAAGCCCGAAAACTCGCCGGTGACTTCGTACAGCTTCAGGTCGGCCGGGCGGGTCAGCTCGATGTGCAGGCGGGGCGCGCCGGGACCGGGTTGGATGGGCTCGGGCGGGACATACGGAACCGCGGCCACGGTCGGCGCCGTCGGCACGCCCGGTACCTCGGTCCTCACGCCGTTGCGCTCGTAGCTGGCGAGTTCGGTCCAGGTGAAATGCTTGCGGTCGCCCGCGGTCGACACCATGGTCAGCGAGGCGCCTGGCAGGATCTCGACGATCTGGCCGAGCACCATGCCACCGTTCGATAGGTTGACGACGTCGCGCACCGCGGCGGAGGTCGTGTCGGGGGTGCGTAGCGGACCCGGCGGGAGGGCCTGCGCGTGGATGGGAAGCCCGCCGAACGCGAGCGGGAACACGAGAATGGCAAATGCGTAGCAACGCCGTGACTTGGTCGGCATGAACAAGACTCCTGAATGTTGAGGGGGAAGACCGGCGGAGGTCAGAGCAGGGTGCCCTTGACCCGCATCGTGAGGGGACCTGTGACGGACAGAGAGACGGGCAGACCGTCCTCGAGGAAGGACCCGGAGTATTCGATCGTGCCTTTGCCGAAACCCTCGACCTCCATGCCGCGCTCCAGAGAGCGTCGCTCCGTCACCTGGAGGGTCATTTTGAAGTCCAGCTCCTTGCCGTCTTCGACGCGGACCTTTCCGCCGATCTCGCCGACCCCTTCGATCACGGCGATCGTCTCGGCCTGGACGGACTCGACAGCGACAAACGTGCTCTTGAGCTCGCCCTTGGTGACCGTGAAGTCGCCCCCCATCCAGTCCCGGAGCTCCGCGCCGGGCACTGTCCATGACCCGCCCACCTTGATCGCGGTCGGGTAGAGAGCATCGTCGGTCGGTGGGGCCTCGAGTTCGGCGGCGAGTTCGGCGGACGGCGCGGCGCCGACCAGCTTGCGCGTCCACTGCCCGGCGTTGAGTTCGATCAACTCGGTACGGCCATGCAACTCGCCGAATTCCTCCTCGGTCTCGGTCTCTGGCTCGCTGCCAGGGATGGTCATGATCGTCGTCGACACGGTCTTGTCGACCACATGGGTCAGACGACCGTGCCGGACCAGTCCGTCGCTGACGTCGTAGATCTCGAGCTCGTCGATACTGTGGGCGTGGAGTGACATCGTGCCTGGCACGGAGATCGGTCCCACCTTGATCGCGAGCTGCGAGTCCGGGATGTCGAAATTAACCTCGACGCGCCGCGTGCGGCCCTTTATCGGCGTACCGCGGAGGTTGTAGGTACCTGGCTCGGCCCTCACCGTCGGCGCGCTCACGGGCGGTGGCGGCTGCACGGCTGCACGCCTCGGCGTGGCCGAGCCAGATGTGTCACACGCAAGCGCGAGGACGGTGAAAAGGTAAAAGCAGTGGCTAGGCCGTCGCATTGTCGGCATGAAAACCTCGATGGATGTGGGGGGTGGGGGGAGCGACTAAAGGATTAAAGTTTGAAGCTGAATTGATCGCCCCTGGCGATCTTGGTCCGGGCGGCGATCGCGGCGACGCACAGGCCGAGCTGGCCCCTCGCCTCGTGCTGGCCGAACAGGATCAAGGTCTTGCCGCGCGGGTCGGGCTTGACGGTGATCGTCGATCTTGAGTACGGCACCAGCGGCTTGCAGCGGTTGATCGCGCCGCGTACCTCCGCGACACGCGGGTCATCGTCGGCGCGTCTGCTCGCGCTGCTGCCCTTCGACACGACGGGCTGCGACTCCGGCTCCGGGGGCGCGGGGGGGAGCAGGTTAGGCGAGGCCGGGGCCGACCCGGGGCGGCGGATCGCAGCGGCTCCAGCGTCGGGCGTAGAGGCCAAGTTCATCGCCTGGTCGGCGTTCATGTGCCCGCCGCCCTGCGCCGCACCGACGTTCCACAGCGCCGCGACGACGATCCCACACAGAGCCAGGCCGAAGCCCAGGCCGACGGCGACCGGCGTGCGGGCGGCGGCCTGCTGTGTCATGTCGCCGAGGGATCCCAGCGGCTCGGCCGCGGGCGTGCGCTCGGCGACCGCGGCGGCCGTGATCGCGGCCGGCGGAGTCCCTTCGATCGCGGCGATCGGGATGACCAGCCCCGCAGGCGCGGCGAGCGTCGCCTCGGGGACGATGAATGGGGTGGCGGCGGGGAGGTCAGGCTGCGTGAGCGCCTCGCGGAGCGCATGTGCCATGTCCGCGGCGGTCGGGTATCGATCGTCCACGTCGCTAAGCGCCCGCATCACGATTACGTCGATCGCGTGAGGGATGCGTGCGCCGGGGGCCATGACGCTCGGCGACGGAACGCCCAACTCCTCGGGCGCGAGGCTGATGTCCGGGACCGGGCGTGTCGTCAGCAGGAAGTACATGAGCGCCCCGACTGAGTAGAGGTCGGCGCGGGCGTCAGGATCGAGGCCGGCGAGGCGCTCGGGGGCGATGAAGCCGGGCGTGCCATGCACCTCGGCCGGCGGCTCGGCGGCCTGCGTGAGCCGGCTACAGCCGCGGGCGCTGGCGAAGCCCAGATCGATGACCTTCGCGAAATCCTGGCCGAGCGTGGTCTGCTGGACGATCACATTTTCCGGCTGAATGTCGCCATGGATGACCCCCTCCGCGTGGAGCTTGGCGAGCGCGTCGAGCACCTGCAAGACGATCACCGCGAGGCGCCGCCACGCCAGCGGGCGCATGGCCGCGACCTGGCTGAGCGACATGCCAGGCACTAGCTCGAAGACGATGAAGGGCGCGCCGCGACGCTGGCCGAAGTAGTGCGCGCGCAGGAGGTGCGGGTGGATGATGCGGGCCGCCAGCTTGCCCTCCTG
>JAYUXQ010000473.1:0-1779 GCA_043752905.1 Nannocystis sp.
GGCACCCGCCCGAGTCGCGTCGTCCACCACCCGACCGGCCGCCCGCGCGCGTCGAACAGGCTGCCCTCTCCGCTCGCGTGGACCAGCCGCGCGAGCGCCCCGGGCTCGACCGCGGCGCTCTCCAGCAGCACCAGCGCGGCCGTATCGACGCGATCTCCCGCCGACGCGAGGGTCGCCCCCGCGGGGTGCGTGCGGACCCCCGCGGCCACGTGGATCGCCGCGAAGCCCGCCGCACGGGCAGCGTCGGCGAGGCGCACCGCGGGGGCGACGCCGAGCACCGGCAGCCCGGGATCGACCCGCGCCTCGGCGTCGGGCAGCAGGATCAGCGCCGGCCCGCTCACGCCGCTCCTGGTCTTCGCGACAGGTCCCGGAGGGCATGTCGGAATGGACAGCAAGGCGGGATCCGGCGCACCGATCAGACCTCCGCGGTCATCAACGCCGCGAGCCCGGCGAGGTCGAGGTCCGCGAGCGAGGCCCGGTGGTGGTGGGCCCGGCGCTGGTCCTGGTGTCCGGGAGATCCCACGGGCTGATTACCGGCAGCGACCGCCAGCACGCGCATGCCCGCGGCGATCCCGGCGGCGATCCCGGCCTCGCTGTCCTCGACGACCAGGCACGCGGCCGGCGGCACCGACAGCAGCGCTGCGGCCCGCAGATACCCGTCCGGGCTCGGTTTCCCGTGCGCGATGTCCTCGGCGCACACGCTCGCCGCCAGCTGCTCGAGGCCGACGCCGAGGGCCCGCAGCGCCTGGCCGAGCTCGGCCCGCGCCGAGCCGGTGACGATCGCCGTCGGGATCTTCGCCTCGCGGGCCAGCGCCAGCAGCTCGCGCACGCCGGGCAGCACCGGCAGCGCGAGCCCCTCGCCGAACATGCGGTCCTTGGCGGCGACGGTACCCGCGATCACCCCCGCGAGGTCGAGCCCGAGGCGCTGCTCGAGACGAAGTTCCTGACAGATCTCTCGCCAGCCGTGGCCGATGACGTACAGCCCCTCGGCCTGCGTCAGCGTGACACCCCGGTCCTCGCACAGCCGCCGCAGCCCGGCGATGTGCACCATCTCGCTGTCTACGAGGGTCCCGTCGAGGTCGAGGAGCAGCGCGCGCGGCAGGTCGGACATGCCACGCACACTAGCCCAGGCGCCGCCGCGGCGCGAATCTCCGGCGAGCGACGCGACCCGGCGCAACCCGCAAGATCGGCATACGATCCCGCGAGCACCGCGGCGGGCCCACGCGCCTGTTAGAGTGCCCGCCCTCCGATGCCCGTGCCCTCCATACCTGGCGACGACCGCTGCCTCGCGGGCCTGTGCGCCGCGCTCGAGGCCTCGCGCAGCGAGCCGCCCGAGCGCGTGCTCGTCGGCTTCGCCGGGGCGGTGATGGCCGAGCTCGCCGCCTGCCTGTCGCTGCGCGACGGCCTCGCCAGCGTGCGCGCGCTGACCCGCGAGCGACGCGTGGCGGTCGAGTGCGACCTGCGGCTCCCCGCGGCCTGGACGGTCGCGCTCGGCGAGGGTCGCGTCGTCCGCGGCAGCGCGGCCGACCTCGGCCCGGTCGACCGCGCCGCGCTGCGTCTGGGACCCACCAGCGCCCTCCTGCTCGCCCCGGTCCCCGCCCCCGAGGGCCCCCCGAACGCCGCCCTGCTGCTCGCCTCCGACCTGGCGCATGGGACATGGTCTTCGGGCCAGGAGCAGGCGCTGCGCGGGCTCGCGGCCGGCCTCGCCGGGTGGTTCGCCGCGCGGGCCTGGCGACAGGTCCTGGATCATGTCCCGCAGCGCATCGCCTGGAAGGACGC
>JAYUXQ010000474.1:0-1779 GCA_043752905.1 Nannocystis sp.
CCAGCGCTCGAGCATCATCGGCTTGATCTCGTCGAGCGAGTACAGCTGCGCCCGCATCTCCTTGATGAACCTGGCCTGCTCGAGGGCGACCCGCGGCCAACGCGACTTCACGCCGTTGCCGTCGGAGACGATCTTGGCCGGCGGGAGCAGGCCGCGCTTGATCCACTGCCGCAGGGTCTGGCGCTCGACGTTGGTGATCGCGACCATTTCCTCGGTGGTGGCGAACGGAGGCTCGGGCTTCTTCGGCGAGCGAGGCACTGAGCCCCTACCTTAGAGCGGCCTTGCGCCGGCCGCCAGTTGGCCTTTCGTTGCCGATGGTACCCGGCCACCTGATGCGCGGTAACGGGCGCGTAATTCTCGTTGACGGCCGTTCGGTCACCGTGCATGGTCAATCATCGAAAGGTCAAGTCATGCAAAGCAAAAACATTGCCGTTGCGGAGAGGCCGGCCGAGGGCCGGCCTCCGGCCGATCTCCCGGCCGCGGATGGTGCGTGGTCAGGCCGGTGCGCCAGGCGGCGGGCGGCGAGGCGAGTGGAGGTCGACCGCGACCATCGCCTGGTGACCCGGGGGCTCATCGATGAGGTCTCGCGCGTGCTCGCGGACCAGGGGGACAGCCACCCTGAGCTTCTGATCGAGCAGATCGAGGCCGCGTTGGCGGCCAGCCGCGCCGACTATCAGCGCCTCAACAACACCCGCATCAACCTCCGCGGAGACCGCGGCGCTCGCTTCGAGGACAGCGTGCCCTTACCCGCGGCGCTCGTCGTGTATGGACACCGCGGCAACTACCACGGGGTGCACACCTCCATGGATGCGCTCGGCTCGCTCTTCGGTCCCCTCTTGGCGAGGCCTGACGGCGCTATCGGGCACATTAGCGCTGTATCGGTCACCGAGGAATTGCATCGTCGATGCGAGATCTGGACGCTCGAGCTGAGCGGCGTCGTCCATGTCTTCGCCCGGCCCGGTAGCGACGCTGACACGGCGCTCGCTGGTACCGGGACCCGGATGTCTCGTGCGCCTGCCTGGCCCCTTCGTACCCCGCTGACCATCGTCTAGCCGCTGTCGGCCACCACGGCCGACAGGTCATCACCCGTGAAGCAAGCCGCGCTCGTGAGAGCGCCACAGGAGAGATTTGCCGTGAAACGAACCACCATGTTTCGGGCCGCCGCGTCGGCCCTGTTATTCCCCCTGGCCTGTACGCCCGATGACGTGGCACAGGACAGCACCACATCCACGTCGACGTCCACGTCCACGTCCACATCCCCCGAGCCCGCCGCTCCCCCGCCCACACCAGCACCTCCCGCGGACCCCAGTCCACGGAGCAACCCCTGCCAGGTCGATGCGGATTGCAACGCTGGCGACCTGTGCGAGCTACGGATCTGCGTCGCCGGCTGCGAGGACGCGGCCGGGTGCGAGCCGGGCAAGATCTGTGACCCCCACGGACGCTGCCAGGCCAAGGAAGGGGGCGCGACGCTGCACTTCGCCGGCATGCCAACGCTCCTTGAGCGGCAGACCGTGCTCGCGCTGGGCGAGACGCAGGCGCGAACCGTGCTTCGCAACGATGGCACCGAGATGCTGACCTACCGGCTCGCGGCCGCCAATTCGGCGGTGACGTTGGACACCGCGCTTGCGAAGCTCGCCCCCGGCGCGGAGGTCGAGCTGGTCGCGGATGTCGACCTCGCCGTGCTCGCGCCCGCCGACCATGTTCTGCCGGTTCAGATCATCACCAGCGGCGGCGCCATCTTGTGGTCGCTCGCGATCGAGGGGCAGCCCGAGGCCGGCA
>JAYUXQ010000475.1:0-1778 GCA_043752905.1 Nannocystis sp.
CCTGCAGCGCGTCGGCGGGGTGGTGTACACGCGAGGGTCGAACGCGAAGAAGTGCGCTGTGACACCCATCCCGGGATGGTAACCGGGAGCAGGAGGGACCGCGATGGCCACTGCGGGCTCGGGTATGCTGGAGCGCCGATGTCCAGCACCCACGTATGCGTTCGCCTCGCCCGTCGTTATACGGCGCGCGCGACTCGAGACGAGGCCTACGCCCGCAGTCTGCTCGACGGCCATGCGGACGATGCGAGCATGGATGCGCCGCTCGAGCTGCTCGAGCTGTCACGCGCGGTGGGACGCACGGTCGAGCTGCTGGAGCGTCAGGCGCCGGCGCTGGCTGATGTCATGCATGTGGCGCTGCTGGGATACGCGAGGCAGGCCACACCCACAGAGACCTACGAGGTCACGTGGCTGCACCACGGCCTCGACACCGCCTACGGGTGGCCGGCCGTGATCGCGGAGCCGGGTGTGGTCCGCCTCGCGGACCAGCTCGAGGCGGTGGCGGCCGCGCTCGCCGACCACGCGGCCATCGCGGAGGTCGTGTTGATGGCCGCCTTCTACAGGGCGGCGGCCGTCGCCGGGCAGGTGATGATCGTCGGGGAGGTGTAGCACTTCGACTAGCCCGCGAGCACCTCGCGGGCGCGCTCGGGCTCCGACGAGAACGGGCCGCGCGAGAGCTCCTGCAGCAGGGCGCGCGCGTCCTTCTCGGGCATGTAGCCCTCGACCGCGTTGAGGGCGGCCCAGTAGGTCGACTCGTTGCGGTCCTGGGCGAGGCGCTGACGCAGGAAGGCGACGGTCTCGGCCAGCGGGAAGAAGTTGTGCACGCCGCGCAGCGCGTCGGCGCGGACCGACTCGTCGGGGTCGTGGGTGGCGGCGTGCACGAACAGGTCGCGCAGCTCCGGGTGCTCGCTCATGTTGTTGCCCTGCCACGCCATCGACTGGCGGACCTCGCTCGAGCGGTCGGCGAACAGGGTCGAGACGATGCGGGTCAGGCGCTCGTCGGCGGGCAACCAGTGCAGCGACTGCGCGACCTCCTGGCGGACCGCGGCGTTGCTGCTCCGCAGCGCGTGGTCGAGGTAGGTGGCGAACAGCAGGTCGGTGCTACCGTGATGGCTGCCGAGCGCGATCGCCGAGATGCAGGCGCGCTGGACCTCGGGCGAGGGCTCCTGCGCGGCGCTGGCGACCACCCAGCGGACCAGCTCGGGGTCCTCGACGAGGCTGGCGCACGCGCCGAAAGCGGCCGCGCGCACGCTGACGTCGCTGTCCTGACACAGCTGAACGATCAGCTCGCGGTGGCCGGGCAGGGCGGCGTCGGCCTCGAGGTACATCGCGGTCGCCAGGCGCGTGCGCACCTCCGGGGAGGCGTGACGCGCGAACTGCTGGACCAGCGGCATCGCGCCCTCCTCGGCGAACTTGGCCGCGACGGTGACCACCTCCTCCATCAGGTCCGACGGCAGGTCGCGGCCGGCGAGCGCCTCGAGGGCCCGGATGTGCTCCGGTCTGGCGCGGTTGTCGAGCACGGTGCCCCAGGTGGCCAGCCTCGATCCTGTTACGTTCCGTCGGGGGCGTAACAGGTTCAGGCGGGCATCGGCGGCGCGCGAGCCGGGGCTGCGTTGTGGCCGTCCTGCGGGCAGACCAGGGTGGCCCGCCCGCTGGCCGCCAAGTGCTCGACCTTCGGCGGCGCTTGCCGAGCAGCTCCTGCTGTTCATCCATCGACTGGTGCCGATTCCTCTTACACCAGTCGTGGATAGCCTTGAGCGCACGGGCGTATCGCCCCTTCG
>JAYUXQ010000476.1:0-1777 GCA_043752905.1 Nannocystis sp.
GCGACGAGCGCGAGGTAGCGGTCGACGCGGCGGCCGAGGTCCAGCGCCTGCCGCAGGTCGACCCCGGCGTCGCCGGGCTCGTCGTCCATGTCGCGGGTGACGGACGTGACCGGCGCGACCTCCAGGGTGCGGAGGTTGGTGATGGCGCAGCTCTGGCACACGGGCCGTGGGGTGAACGCGGGGAATCCGTTGAAGTCTCCCGTAACGTAATACCGACCGCCTTTTTTCCCTTCGTGCCGGTAGCCCGGGGTGCCGAGGATGTGCTCGGGATGGTGCTTGAAGTAGCCGCCCTCAAGGATGAACGCATCGCCGGGATCGACCTCCCGCAGCTGGCCACCTCGAGCGCGCCAGACCAGCACGTCGACCACATTGTGTGCACCCGGCACAAATTCCTTGCCGGCAGTGGTCTGGCTCGGCAGGCGAAAGGCGACCTCAAGATGATGGCGAAGCAGCACGCGCTCGCGCAGCTTCTGGTGCTGCGGTCGGTTCATGAAGCCCGCAGGAATGATGAAGATTCCGAGGCCGTGCGGGACGAGCAGATCCAGGCAGCGACGCATGGTGTACGCGTAGGAGGTGGTCTCCTGGTAGTCCGCGTTCTTGTCCTTGCGGGCAAATTCGCCGCGCAGCCCATACGGGGGATTGGCGAGGACGAGACCGAACGTCCCTTGATACCGCGGTGCGTGCTCCGCCATCCACTGCTCGAGGGACATCGCATACATCTCGACGTCAGGGCGCATGGCCGCGAACATCTTGGCGCTGACGTCGGAGAGTTCGACGGCCGTCCAGCGGGTCTCCTTGTAGCGCGGGTCCGTGACCATGCAGCGTGGCGGGCCCATCGCGCGAACGAGGCGACCGATGCCGACGCTCGGCTCGAAGGCCCGCACGACGCCGTCGAAGCCGGCGAGATCGGCGAGCAGCGGACACACGAGGTCGGCGATGGCCTCGGCCACGCGGGTCGGCGTGTAATACTCGTGGATCAAGGCGAAATCGCTCGGGACCATGCCCGGCGGGAATTGGTCCATCACGGCTTCGATCGAGAGGCCGCCCCATCCGCTGTAAGCGAGCACGGCGCGGCGATCGTCGGCGCTCATGTCCTGCGGCCGGCGCGTGGCGACGAGGCGCATCGCCTCGAGGTTGTTACGCGTGCGGCTGGCCTTGGTCGCGGCATCGGGTGCCAGGCCCTGGTCGCGCCCGGCCTGGCGCCGCGCGAACCAGTCGCCCACGACGGCCTCGAGCGTGGGCCGCATGCGAACCACGAAGGCGTCGAAGTACGGCCGGGGGATCTCCGGCGGGAGCGAAGCGCGCCAAAACGGCAGGAACTTCTCGAATGCCTGGGCGGTGGGGGTCATGGGTGGTGCTCCTCGTCCATGGCGTTCATCTCTTCCTCGGCGCAGCGGGGGCAGCCGATGCCATGCGCGCCGAGATCTTCGAGCGCGGTCCCGCAGGTCTTGCACCGGCCGGCACCGACCGCGACGTGCGGATCGAGCGGGCTGATCTCGGTGACCTCGAGCAGGGCCTCGACCGTGCGCGTGTCCAGCTGAAACGGGTCCACGGCGCGCAGGAAGTCGCGCTCCAGCGCGATGAAGAAGCGGTCGGTCAACGGCTCGTGTGGGTTGTGGGCGTGGCTGTCTGCGATGGCCTGGCCGAGGGTCCGCAAAGTGCTCGCGGGCAGCCTGCGCAGCTCGGTCTGCTCGGCGAAGAGCTTGACGAGGACAGCCACCTGCGAGCCCTTCGGCGGGGACTTACGTGCCAGCAACCACTGCCGGCATACGGGACA
>JAYUXQ010000477.1:0-1776 GCA_043752905.1 Nannocystis sp.
ACCGTGCGGGTCCTCGGCAGCGCCCATTTGCTAAACAGGATCATCCCGGCGCCGCGCCGAGCAGGGCGCCGATGGCCAGCGACCGCCAGCCACCCGGCGAAGGGGAGCACGTCCCATTCGGGCATGAAGCCCGCGACGATCATTGCCGGGATGATCGAGACGACACCACCAAAGATACCGGCCCACTTCTCGCGCGGCGTCTCATCCATCGCCGCGGACAAAAAGCGAAGGGGGGTCCGGCCGAGTCAAGCGCGAGCGACCGCTCGGGCGCTCGCTATCCAACCCGGCGGGGGCTGCGATAAAGAGTGAGCATGCACGGGGTGCATAGTGGGGATGTCGCGGGGAGACCTGTTGCGACGCGGGGGGAGGCTTCAAAGTGGCGGGCATGTACGTCATCACTGGTGCCACTGGAAACATCGGCCGCGCGATCGCGGAGACACTTCTCACTCAGGGCCAGCCCGTGCGGGTCATCGGGCGCGACGCGGCGAAGTTGCAAGCGCTGGTCGACCGGGGGGCGCAGGCTCGGGCCGGGTCGCTCGACGACGCGGCGTTCTTGCGTGAGGCGTTCGCGGGTGCGACGGCGGTGTTCGTGATGACGCCGCCGGCCTACACGGCCGAGGACGTGCGGGCGCGGGCCAACGAGGTCGGCGCTGTGGTCGGCGAGGCGCTGGCGGCCAACAAGGTCACGCACGTGGTGCACCTGAGCAGCCTCGGCGCGGACCTGTTGGAAGGGACAGGTCCGGTCCTCGGCGTGCACGACCAGGAGGAGCGCCTGGCGAAGATCGAGGGGCTCAACGTGCTCAATTTGCGTCCGACGTTTTTCATGGAGAACCTGCTCGGCAACGTCGGGCTGATCCAGAGCGCGGGGATCAACGGCGGGCCGCTGCGTGCAGACCTCTCGTTCCCGCTGATCGCCACGCGTGACGTCGCGGCGGTGGCGGTGGAGGAGCTGACGCGCCGCGAGTTCACCGGCAGCTCGCACCGCGTGCTGCTCGGGGCCGAGGATCACACGATGGCCGATATCACGCGCAAGATCGGGCAGGCGATCGGCAAGCCCGATCTCGCGTACGTGCAGTTCCCGTACGACCAGGCGACCGAGGCGATGGTCGGCATGGGCCTGTCGCGTGACATGGCGCAGGCGATGGTCGACCTCAACCGTTCGATGAACGAGGAGCGCGGGATCAAGGCGTTGCCGCGCGACGAGCGGAGCGCCACGCCGACCACGATCGACCAGTTTATCGACCAAGTGTTCGTGCCGGTGTTCCGCGGCAGTCAGCAAGCGGCGGCCTCCTGAGGCCTGCGGACCTGGGGGGAGCCCACGTGTGGGTGGACACGCGAAGCTGGTAGAACCGGGATGCGGCCGTCGTCCGTACTCACACCATGCGTTTATCTCTCGTGTCTCTTGTCCCCGCCGGGGTCCTCGCCTCGCTCGTGTTGCTGGCCGGATCGGCGCGGGCGCACCTCTCGCTGACCTCGCCGCCGCCGCGGACCGACCTGCTCAAGCAGGGGCCGTGCGGGGCGGGGCCGGCGGACCCACGCGGTCCGACGGTGGCGACCTTCAAGCCTGGCGAGAAGATCGTCGTCACGTGGAACGAGTTCGTCGATCATCCGGGCCACTTTCGCATCGCGCTCGACCCGGACGGGCAGGACGACTTCTTCGAGCCGGCGAGCTTCGATGACGTCTCCGGCGGGCCCGGCGTGATCGTCGACGGCATCTTCGACAAGAACGGCGGCGACTACTCGCTGGAGATCGAGCTGCCGAACATCGAGTGTGAC
>JAYUXQ010000478.1:0-1773 GCA_043752905.1 Nannocystis sp.
GTTGTTCGCCGCGGCCCAGCAGGTCATCCCCGGCGGCGTGAACAGCCCCGTGCGGGCGTTTCGCTCGGTCGGCGGCGATCCGCCGTTCATCCGCGCGGCCCGTGGCGCCCACCTGCTGACCGAGGACGGCGTCACGCTGATCGACTACGTCGGCAGTTGGGGCCCGGCGATCCTCGGGCACGCCCACCCGGCGGTCATCGAGGCGGTCGTCCGCGCCGCGCACGACGGCCTCACCTTCGGCGCCGCGAGCGCGGGCGAGGTCGAGTTCGCCGAGCTCCTGTGCCGCATCGTGCCCGGGCTGCGCGGCGGCATGGTCCGCCTGGTGTCGTCCGGCACCGAGGCGACGATGTCGGCCCTGCGACTGGCCCGCGGCTTCACCGGCCGCACCAAGATCGTCAAGGCCGACGGCGGCTATCACGGCCACGCCGACATGCTGCTCGTGGCTGCCGGCTCCGGCGCGGCCACCCTCGGCATCCCCGGCTCCGGCGGCGTGCCGGAGGGGACCGTCCACGACACCCTGACGGTCCCCTACAACGACGCCGACGCCTTCGAGCAGGTCCTGCTCGCCAACCCCGGCCAGGTGGCGGCGATCATCATCGAGCCGATCGCCGGCAACATGGGCTGTGTCCCGCCGCAGCCCGGCTACCTCGAGCGCCTGCGCGCGCTGTGCAGCGCCCACGGGGCCCTGCTGATCTTCGACGAGGTGATGACCGGCTTTCGCGTCGCGCTCGGCGGCGCCCACGCGCGCTACGGCATCGAGCCGGACCTCGTCTGCCTCGGCAAGATCGTCGGCGGCGGCATGCCCTGTGGGGCCTACGGCGGCCGCAAGGAGATCCTCCAGCAGATCGCGCCGCTCGGGCCGGTCTACCAGGCCGGCACCCTCAGCGGGAACCCGCTGGCCGTCGCCGCCGGCCTCGCCACCCTGCGCATCCTCGAGGACACCGACCCCTACCCCCAGCTCGAGGCCACCGCCGCCGCGTTGGTCGAGGGCATCGGCCGCCACGCCGAGAAGCACGGCGTCCCCCTGACCAGCAACCGCGTCGGCGCCATGTTCACCGGGTTTTTCCGGGCCGGCGAGGTCACCGACTACACCTCTGCCCGCGGCAGCGACCTCTCGGCCTTCGGCGTGTTCCACCGCGAGATGCTGGCCCGCGGCGTGTACCTGGCCCCCTCGCAGTTCGAGGCCGGCTTCATCTCGACCGCCCACGACGTCGCCGTCATCGAACACACGCTCGCCGCCGCCGACGAGGCCCTCGCGGCCGTGGCGAACAGGTAGCCCGAAGCACCCGCACGGGGTAGATCAGGTCGCCATATGACCGAGCCCACCAAGCGTCCGCAAATTGTCGAGCGGGCGCGCTGGTTCCAGCTGACCGAGGCCGCCTCGATCGGCATCGAGATGGCCGCCGCGATCGGCATGGGCGCGCTCCTGGGCAAAGTCATGGAGCGCAACGTGACCCACTGGGCCCCGTGGACCACGTTTATCGGGCTCGGCATCGGCATCGCCGCGGCCGTGTTCGCCGTCATCCGCACCGCCCGCAACTTCACCCGGGTCATCGCCGCCGAGGAGGCCGCCGAGGCCGCGGAGGCCGCCCGCGCCATGGCCGAGGGCCGCAGCCCGCCACCCCCGGCGCATTCTCACGATTCCGGCGGCTTTGGCGGCTTCGACGACCCTGCGATCGGCCGCGACGACGAGCACCCGCCCGGCCGCGGAGGCCCATGAGCCCGCGCGCCGATCTTCATGTGCATGGTGTGCATGGTGTGCATGGTGTGCAT
>JAYUXQ010000479.1:0-1772 GCA_043752905.1 Nannocystis sp.
GCCGCGGCCCGCCAGAACCCCGACTGACGCGGCCTGGCGGGCCAGGGACCGTCAGGGGGATCGGCCCGCGTGCCCCGGCCCACCCCGGGACTGCCCTGCCGCTCCCGCGGCCCCCGGCCGTGTACGCCGAATACCGACCCGTGCCGCAGCCCCGGCCGCGAATCGGCTTTTTCCTGCGCCCCCCGGGTGCTATGGGAAGCACCGTGGATCTCGACCGGCACACGATCGCGGCGGCACTCGCCCCGCAGATGCATCGCCTCGCCACGCCGGCGCTGCTCCTCGACCTCGACGCCGTCGACCTCAACATCGCCGCCGTGGTCCGTCGCGCGGGCGCCCGCCGCTGGCGACCCCACCTCAAGACCCTCAAGTCCTCCGCGTTGATCGAGCGCCTGCTCGCCGCCAACGTCACCCGCTGGAAAGTCGCCACCCTCGACGAGCTCGACCTGGCCCTCGGGACAGCCGACAAACTGGGCCGCGAGGCGGACGTGCTGCTCGCCTACCCGCAGCATCCCGCGGCCCTCAAAGCCGCCCGCGAGCGCGCCGCCGCCAGCCCACGCTGCCGCGTGCAGTTCGTGCTCGACAGCCTCGACCACGCCGCGCAGCTCGGCCACGCCGTCGCCGTCTCGACCCCGATGCCGGTCCAGCTCGACGTCGATCTCGGCATGGGCCGTACGGGCAGCACCGTCGAACACTGGCGCGCCGCCCTGCCGGCCCTGCTACAAGACCCCGGCCTCGAGATCACCGGCCTGCACGGCTACGACGGCCACCTCGCGTGGGATGAGCGCGACGCGGCCAACGCCGCATATGACAGCCTGTGCGCGCTCGCCCGCGTGCTCGTCGACGCGGGCCTCACGAACCTCGAGATCGTCACCTCCGGCACGCACAGCTACGCCGCCGCGCTCGCGCACCGCGGTCTCTCGGGCGGACCCTGGCAGCACACGATCTCACCCGGCACCGTCGTGCTCGCCGACCTGCGCAGCCCGCAGGCGATGGCCGACCTCGACCTGCGCCAGGCCGCCTTCGTCGCCACGCGTGTCATCAGCCGCGGAGTCGGCCGCGTCACCCTCGACGCCGGCAGCAAGGCCCTCGCGCCCGACCGTCCCGCGAGCAGCAATCACATCCTCGGCTGGCCCGGCCTCGCGCCGACGAGCGCCTCGGAGGAGCACCTCGTCGTCCAGGTCGCGTCCGGGGCCGAGGTGCCCGCGCTCGGCGAGCTGGTCCTCGTGGTCCCCGACCACGTGTGCACGACCGTCAACCTCTACCGCCAGGCCCTGCTGCTGCGCGCCGGCGCGATCGCAGGCGAGGCCGCGATCGAGGCCGCGGGTCACCGCCTGTGGCTGACCGGGGCCGACGCATGAGCACGCCTCCCCTGCGGATCGCCGGCCTCGCCACGCTCCTGCTCGCTACCGGCGCGTGCGAGAGCAGCTACCCGCTGCCCGTCCACGTCGTGTTGCCCGACGACACCGACGACCTCGAGCGCGCCGACAACCTCGCGCTCGACCTGTCCCCGCAGGGCGGCGTCGTCAACTACGTGGTCGACGGCCCCGACTTCACGGTGTCCCTCGAGCTCGAGCCCGACGACGTCACCCGCACGATGACGCTGTACCTGGCCGAAGGGACAGATCTGCTGGCGTGGGGTCGCAGCGCGCCGTTCGTGCTGTCGGCCCCGTTCGACGACCTGGCGATCTACCTCTCGCCCCCCGGCGCGCTTTCGACCTTCCCGGGGAAGATCGGCGCGCCCGACCCGGCCCTGCTCGCCAGCCCCGCGATCG
>JAYUXQ010000480.1:0-1771 GCA_043752905.1 Nannocystis sp.
GCCTCGGCGAGGCGAAACAGGGTCACCGGCGCGAGGCCAGGGTCGAGCGGCGGGACGTCAATGTCGGCGCCGCGGGCGAACACGTCGCGCCCGGAGATCGGCAGCGCGTCGAGCTCGGCGGCGGCGCTCTTGAACCGCTCGTACTCGACGAGCCGGCGGATCAACGCCTCGCGCGGGTCCTCGCCCTCCTCGTCGTCGACGCCGGCCTGCTCGCCCTCCCGCGGGCCCTGCGGCAGCAGCTCGCGGCTCTTGAGCCACGCGAGGGTCGCCGCCATCACGAGGTAGTCGCCGGCGATCTCCAGGTCGAGCGATCGCATGAGATGGAGGTACTCGAGGTACTTCTCCGCGACGAAGGCGATCGGGATGTCGAGGATGTCGAGCTCGTGGCGGCGCACGAGGTGCAGCAGCAGGTCGAGCGGACCCTCGAAGAGGTCGAGCTCGACTGAATAGATCGCAGCCTTGCCCTCTATGCCCTCTGCACTCGTGCGGCCAAATGGTCCGGACAGGCCAGAGGCGGCCGGGGGCTCCACGGATCCCTGCGCCACCAGGCTCTCCTCAATCGAGCAGGCGCATCGCCCACGCTGCGGCGATGTCCACCGGCGTCAACAGTGTGATCAGGAGGCCTGGGATCAGCATCAACGCGAGGAGGATCGTCCAGCCGTAGCGGGCCAGGGTGTCGTCGACGTGGCTGAAGCGAGCCGGCAACATCCACGCCAGGATCTTGCCGCCATCGAGCGGGTGGATCGGGAGCAGGTTGAAGAGGGCGAGCGTCAGGTTGAGCTTGAAGAAGATGAGGAGAATGCCGAGCAGGCTCGTGGGGCCGACGCCGATGCTCCATGCGCCGGGCCCGGTATGACCAGTATGACCGGTGTCGTGGACGCCGGAGACGATCACGATCTTGAGCACGATGAGCGTGACGATCGCCTGAAGCAGGTTGGCGAACGGGCCCGCGAACGAGACGAGCGCCATGCCGGCGCGCATGCTGATCTTGCGCGTGTAGAAGCGCGGCTGGGTCATCACCGGGCGACCCCAGCCGAACAGCGGCGCGTGCAACAGGCCCGCCATGATCGGCAGCGCGATGGTGCCGATCGGGTCGGCGTGGACCAGCGGATTGAGCGTGACGCGACCGTCGCGCCCGGGCGTCGGGTCGCCGAGACGATGGGCCACGATCGCGTGGGCGAACTCGTGAAAGGCGGTGGCGACGACGAGGCAGACCACGAAGATCAGCGCGCTGCGCAGGTCGAACGCGCTGACACCCAGCAGCGTGAACGCCGAGACCGGGACGAACGACGCCGAAATGGCGGAAAGGGCTGAGAACGCGCGATCCACGGGTCTGGGGGGCCAGGGGCCGACATCAGGCTTTAGCAGCCAGGACCCCCGACGTCAACGGGCCGGGGCGCCGCCCCGGGCGCCGCTCGGGAGGCGCTCGGCCCTCGTCGCGTGCAGGGGGCGGATGTCCTGCCGGGGGCGCACTCTCCGGGGGTCCGGGGGTGCCCTTTGGGACATGTCGTGACGGGCACATCATCGCGGGCCCGCGATCAGGCGCGCGGGTGGTGTTTGCGGTGGGCGGCGCGCAGGTGTTGATCGCTGACGTGCGTGTAGATCTGGGTGGTCGCAATGTCGGCGTGGCCGAGCAAAGTCTGTACGGCGCGCAGGTCGGCGCCGCCTTCGAGCAGGTGGGTGGCGAAGCTGTGGCGGAGTTTGTGCGGCGAGATGGCGCGCGTGATGCCGGCGACCAGCGCGTAGTCGGCGAGCTTCTGAAAGAAACCCT
>JAYUXQ010000481.1:0-1771 GCA_043752905.1 Nannocystis sp.
CTCCCGAGGCCTCCGCGATCGCCTCGGCTGTCCTTTCAGTCAGCCCGAGCCCCGGGCTACGCAGCGGAGGGACCTGCCCCTCGACGCTCCTGTCCCGCGTCTCATGAAACAGCTCCCCGCGCGCCTCGCTGTCCATCAGCGCTTGCCACCGCCGCGCCAGCACCTCCGGGTCCGCGGCGATCGGCCAGGTCCGCTTCCACTGCGCCCCCGAGTGTTGCCACGGGAACAGGTCGGTCAACCTCGGCCAGGCATGAAACCCCGCGGACATCTCGTCTGCGATCCACACGCCCCCGCATGGTATCGCCGTCCAGCGCAGCTGCTCCAGCGCCCGCGTGCGCGCGCACAGCTCCAGCTTGTCGGCCGCGCTGCCCTGTGCGCGATGGATCTCGACGCCTGCTCTCGCCGACAGATCTCGCACCAGAGTGGTCGCCGCGACCGGCACCGACACCGAAAAAACGTTGTCACTGACGTTCGCCCCGCGGCGGTCGCCCTCGAGGTCGAGCACGTGGATCTGCGGGGCGCAGCGCCGCAGGTGCGCGCGCATGCCGACAAAGCCTGGCCCCCGCAAAAAGCTCGCCCCCGTCACCATCGCCACCACGCCGGGCGCCTGCGGCCGGCGCTCGAACACCTGCCAGCAGGCCCAGCGCCAGAAGTATACATATAAGTTATAAAGATTCTTGACGTGCGCCCCGGCCCCGGCCGCGCGCGCCGGTTCGACGAAGTCGGCGAGCAAGGTCCGCCCCGTCCCCTGCCGGATCCACCCGCCACCGGGCGCCTGCGGCTTCTCGCGCTCGTAGGGCGGATTCCCGAGCACCACGCTGATGGGACAACGGAGCAGGTCGGGCCCCGCGAGCGTGTCACCGAGGAGGAACACCGGCGTCGCCAGCACGCCCTCGACGCCGGTCTCCGTCAGCAGCATCGACAGCCGCAGCACCGCGATCGCCCACGGAGCGATCATTCGCTCGACTCCGCGCAGACGCGGCAGCAGCCGCGTATGCACATACTCCGACCACGCCAGCCGCTGCGCCGCTGGATCTCCGCCCGCCCAGCGCGCGAGCATCGTCGCGTGCGCGCGCCGGATCACCGCAATTACAAAGGTCCCCGTGCCAGCCGCCGGGTCGACCACCTGTACGAAGGGACAGGCCGGATCGACCCCGGGCGGCACCTCGAACCCGCGTCGCCCGGCATATTCCCCGAAGCTCGTCGTGTCGGCCAGCCCCTCGCTCAACCCGAGCCTGTCCCGAAGGACAGCGTCCGTCGTCTCGACCAGATAGTCGACCACCGGCGTCGGCGTGAAGTACACCCCCCGCGCCGCCCGCAAGCGCGGGTCGTAGGCCGCCAGGAACGCCTCATAAAAGTGCATCACCGGGTCGTCGACCTCCGCGTGCACCAGCGTCACCCCGGCGAGCGCACGCTGCAGCGCCTGCACCTCCGCGAGCTCCAGCAGCCTCGCCACCAGCCCCGCCAATCTCGCGTCGCAGCGGGCCAGCCTGAGCGGCAGGTGCCTCGCCGGGTCCTCCCCCGGCGCCAGCCAGCGCGCGGCCAACAACAAATACACGAGCGTCTGCGCCCACGCGTCCGCGAACTCGCGGGCGTCCAGCGCCACCAGCGTGCCGCTCACCTCGCGTTGCAGCTCGAGCACCGCCCCCGCGCCCGCCTGCTGCTCCGCCTGCAACCGCCGTTGCAGCGCGCGTCGCAGCCCGCGGGCCACGACCGCGAGCGAGCGCGCCAGCGCTTGCGGTGTCATGCGCATGCAAGCTAACACCCGCCC
>JAYUXQ010000482.1:0-4601 GCA_043752905.1 Nannocystis sp.
GACGGCTTTCATGAGGCGATCGGCGACGCGCTGGCGCTGTCGGTCACGCCCGCGTACCTCAAGCAGATCGACCTGATCTCCGAGGTCCCGTCGGACGAGAAGGGCCTGATCAACTTGCAGATGCAGGACGCCCTCGACAAGATCGGTTTCCTCCCGTTCGGCAAGCTGATCGATCAATGGCGCTGGGACGTCTTCAGCGGCAAGACCAAGCCCGAGGACTACAACGCCGCCTGGTGGGCCCTGCGCGCCAAGTATCAGGGCATCGCCGCCCCGGGCGACCGGCCCGACCCGAACTTCTTCGACGCCGGCGCGAAGTACCACGTGCCCGCCAACGTGCCGTACACCCGCTACTTCCTGGCCCGCATCCTCCAGTTCCAGTTCCACAAGGCGCTGTGCCAGGCGTCCGGCCACACCGGCCCGCTCTACGAGTGCTCGATCTACGGGAAGACCGCCGCGGGCGACAAGCTGCGCACCATGCTCGCCATGGGCAGCAGCAAGCCCTGGCCCGAGGCCCTCGAGGCGGTCACTGGCAGCAAGCAGATGGACGCCCAGCCGATGATCGAATACTTCGAGCCGCTCTCGAAGTGGCTCGCCGAGCAGAACAAGGGTCGCACCTGCGGCTGGTGATCGACTGATCACGTCGCGCGCGCCGGGTGAGCGAGCGCGCCGACGACGAACGTGGCGAACGCCTGCTCGAGCCGGCTCGGCACCCGGTCCAGCATGCGTACCAGCGTGACGCGGTTGGTCAACGGGCGTCGTCGCGTCGTGATCGCCACCAGGCGCTCCTCGGCGAGCGCCGCGGCGATCGTGTGGGCCGGGACGAGCCCCGGTCCCATGCCGTGCTCGACCGCGCGGATCACCGCCTGCACGCTCTCGACCGCGAGCGCCACGTTGAGCCGCGGTGGCACGCGCTCGAAGTGGTGGTGAAACCACCCGCGCACGCCCGGCGCGGTCGGGTGATAGTCGACGAAGCGCAGCCCGGACAGGCGCGCGAAGGCCCGGCTGCCGTCGAGCTGCTCGCGCTCGTAGGCGGGGGCCGCGACGAGCACCAGCGCCTCATCCATGACCTCGACGACCTCGAGCCCGGCGAGCCTGGTCGCTGCTGGCCGCGGCCCGTCGAACAGGTCGACGAAGCCGAGGTCGAGCCGGCCTTCTTCCAATAACGGCACCAACTCTGACGGATGCCCGAGCCGCAGCGTGAAGCTGACCTCCGGGTGCGCGCGCGAGAAGGCGGCGAGCGCCGCGGGCAGCCGGTGCGCGCCGAACTCGACCGGCGCGCCGAGGTGGAGCGTACCGACCAGCGCGTGCCTGCTGCGACGGATCTGCTCGATGCCGCCGTGCAGGGCGGTCACGAACGGCTCGACCACGGCGAACAGCGCCTCGGCGGCCGCGGTCGGCACGATCGCCCGGTGCCGTCGCACAAACAATTGCGCGCCGAGCTCGTCCTCCAGCTTGGCGAGGCTCTGACTGATGGCGGATTGCGTGACGTGCAACGCCGCCGCGGCCGCGCTGACGCTGCGAGCCTGGTGGACATGGAAGAATACGCGCAGGCGGTTGAAGTCCGGCAGCATTAGTTCCACTAATAGCATTTTTAAAAACTTCGAATGTGACTAATCCGTGGTCCGCACGCATGGTCTGGTCATGACGACGACGATGGACATCACCGATGCGAACGGGGCCCCGCGTGGGCGTGACAGGATCGAGTGGGCCGAGCGGGCGATGCCCGTGCTCGCCGCGATCCGCGAGCGATTCGCCCGCGAACAGCCACTGGCGGGCGTACGCATCTCCGCCTGCCTGCACGTCACCGCCGAGACCGCGGCGCTGGTGCGCACGCTCGCGGCCGGGGGTGCCAGCGTGCGCCTGTGTGCCAGCAACCCTCTATCCACGCAGGACGAGGTCGCGGCCTCGCTGGCGGTGCACGACGGCATCGCCGTGTTCGCCCGCGCTGGCGAGGACCGTGCCACCTACTTCCAGCACCTGGAGGCCGCGCTCGCGCACCGGCCCCGGCTGATCATGGACGACGGGGCCGACCTCGCGAGCCTCATCCACACGACCCACGCGAGCCTTGGCGCCGAGGTCATCGGCGGCACCGAGGAGACGACCTCGGGCGTCAGCCGCCTGCGCGCGATGGCCCGCGAGGGCGTGCTGCGTTACCCCGTGGTCGCCGTCAACGACGCGACCACCAAGCACATGTTCGACAACCGTTACGGCACTGGCCAGAGCACGATCGACGGCTTCCTGCGCGCGACCAACCGCCTGCTCGCGGGCGCCTGCTTCGTCGTCTGCGGCTACGGCTGGTGCGGCCGCGGCCTCGCCGAGCGCGCCGCTGGCATGGGTGCGCGCGTCGTCGTCACGGAGATCGACCCGCTGCGCGCCCTCGAGGCGACGATGGACGGCTACCAGGTCCTCCCGATCGCCCGCGCGGCGGAGGTCGGCGACTTCTTCTGCACGGTCACCGGCAACCACAGCGTCATCGGCCGCGAACACTTTTTAAAGATGAAGGACGGGGCAGTGGTCGCCAACGCGGGCCACTTCGACGTCGAGCTCGACCTCGAGGCGTTGCGCGCCATCTCGTCCCCCGCCCGCAGGATCCGGCCCTCCCTCGACGAGCACACGCTCCCGGACGGCCGCCGGATCTACCTGCTCGCCGAGGGGAGGCTCGTCAACCTCGCGGCCGCCGAGGGTCACCCCGCCGCCGTCATGGACCTCAGCTTCGCCGACCAGGCCCTCTCGGCCGAATACGTGCTCTCGCAACGCGACCTCGCGGTCGCCGTGCATGTGGTGCCGCTGGCGATCGACCGCGAGGTCGCGCGGCTCAAGCTGCGCGCGCTCGGGGTCGAGATCGACGTCGAGACCGCAGCGCAGCGGGCCTACGTCGACGGCTGGCAGACCGGGACCTGATGTTGATGTCGAGCGGGACCCCGACGGCGCCCTCGTAGTCGGCGGCGAAGTTACACGTGCCGGTGTGGCGGCTGCGCTGGCCGGCGGGGATGTGCAGGTCGACGTAGCTGAGGCGAAACGGCGCGACCACGACCTCGACGGTGCGCGGGTGAACGATCTCGAGGGCCATGCGCAGCTCGCTGTCGAGGTCGGTGCTGCCGAGGTTGAGCAGGTGCGTGCCGGCGATGATCTTGTGGCGCGGAGGGATCTTCACGACCACGCCGGGCGGGAGCTGCTGGACCTCGCGGCGGGACTGCGTCGACTGGGCGAACAGCACCGCGCCCGACGCCGCACCGTCGAGCTCCGTGTAGTGGCGATCATTGCAGTCGAAGAAGCCGTCGGGGCCGACGAATTTGGTCTCCGGGACGGCCAGCCAGTTCGAGTGGTGGAACCCACCATCGTTGACCATCGTCACCGTGTTCACGTAGATCTCGCGATCATTATGGAGGGTCCACTGCGCACGGCTCGGACTCGGCGAACGGCGCCATGGTCCGGGTGCCGAAGCTGTGGACGAGCGTCGCGCGGTCCGGGTCATCGGCGCCGGTCGTGTCGGTCGGGCCGGTCGTCCCGGTCGTCCCGGTCGTCCCCGCATTGTCGGTGTCGTTCGTGCCGCCGCTGCACGCGCCGAGCAGCAGCGCTGTCGCAAGCCATCGAGTTCGCATCACCACGCTCCTTGAGAGTGCCGCAAGCAAACACGCGCGCACAGTTGCCACGCACCGCGGGCTTCCGCCGATCATCCTCGCTTCGGGGCGTGGCGGGCGACGACGAGGGCCGCGTCGATGCGCGCCTCGAGCCAGGGGATCACGAGTGCCTCGTAGCGCTGCCTGCCGCCCGCGGGGCCGAGGCACCAGTGCGCCACCAGGGCCTCCAGCGCCGTCGAGGACCGGTAATCCCGGGCACTTCGCACCCCCCGTCCCCCCGCCTTGACATTGAGGTTGCGCGCGCGCCGGACCACCCCCGCCTCGGCCTCGTCGAGCACCGGCTCCAGAGTGGCGAGCAGCTCGGCCTGAGCCTCCGCACACACGACCCGGGTCTTCATCGCGTGCAGTCGGTCGGTCGGGAAGTCGCCGCGACGCGCGAGCCGGACCCGGACCTCACGCTCGAACTCCGCGTCGCCGAGCCACGCGAGGGTGCGCACCGACCTCTCGGGCAGCGGCTCCTCGCTCATGTTGTTGGACCGCCGCCCCCGAGCGCCTCACGCACGCGTTTGGCGAGCGCCGGCCCGACGCCCTTGACCGCAGTGAGCGCGGCGTCGTCGGCCGCGACGATCCCCGCGACCGAGCCAAACGCCGTGAGCAGCGTTTTTTTGAGCGCCGGGCCCACGCCCGGAATGTCGTCGAGCGCGCTGTGCAGCGCCCGCTTGCCGCGACGCTTGCGGTGATGCGTGATCGCGAAGCGGTGCGCCTCGTCGCGGATCTGCGTCATCAGGAACAGCTCGGAGGTCCCGGGCCGCAGCCGGATCGCCTCCTTCGCGCCCGGCACGAACACACGCTCGGGACGCACCTCGGCGTCGGCGTCGTCGTCTTCCTCGGTGGTGAGGACATAATTTTGATAGGTCTCGCCCGGACGCGCGACAGGCTCGACCATATCGGACCGACCATCACCGGCGGTCGCCATGTCGTCGCCATCCCCAACCTCGGTCGCATCCTCGGACACCACCG
>JAYUXQ010000483.1:0-4599 GCA_043752905.1 Nannocystis sp.
GGTCGTGCCGGTCGTGCCGGTCGTGCCGGTCGTGCCGGTCGTGCCGGTCGTGCCGGTCGTGCCGGTCGTGCCGGTCGTGCCGGTCGTGCGCGTTGTGCCCGGGCGGGTCGCGGGTCCGTTCGGGGTCGTGCTCGACGCGGTGCCCGGGGCGGCCGCGGGCGGTGCAGCGGGCGGGGGCGTCGTGGTGCCGCCGGGCGAGCTCGGGTTCTGCGTGGACGAGGGCGCGGGCGGCTCGGCGGTGGTGTTGATCCCGGGGCGTCCGCCCGTCGGCGCCGCGCCGGACCACGGCGAGGCGGTCGGGGGGGGGGTCACCGGCGGTTCTTCTTGCAAGTTCGTGCGGGTCTCGGGGGCCGGCTTCGGCTGCGAGTGCTCGGGCACCACGCTGGACCCCGCGGGCGCGCCGGCCCGATTCTCGGCCTCGTCCTTGGCCCGCTCGTCAGCCCGGAGCTTCGCGTCGGCGTCGGCCTTGCGCTGCTTCATCACGCGGATCTTGGCGCGCTTCGACTCGTACAGCGGCTTCGGCTTGAGCGCTATGCGGCCGCCGAGCAGCGACATGTAGCGCTTACCGGACTCGTTGCCGCCGCCGATCGCCCCGAACAGCGCGCGCCAGTGCAGGCCCTTGGTCTTGCCGGTCGTACGCGTCCACCAGCCGAGGCCGGGGCCGACGACCACGAGCTCCTTGTCACGCTTGACGTGACGCACCAGCAACGCGGGGATCACCTGCGTGATCGTGTTCTTGCGGCGGATGTCCCACCACACTGCCGCGCCGACGGTGCCCGAGTTCTTGCCGCGCTCGATGTGCCACAGCAGCGGGAACTGCACCCAGTTGTTGTCCTCGCCCTTGCGGCGCTGGACCACCAGCCCCGGCGGCACGACCGTCAGCGTGCGGTCCTTGGCCCAGTTGGTGTCACGCAGGAAGAACGGGATCGTCCAGGTCAGGCGCCGCTCGGCGTAGCTGTGCGCCGTGTAGAACAGCGGCGGCAAGATCGCCGTCGTCACCTTGTGCGGGCGCCGGAAGTTCCAGAACACCAGGCCGGCCTCGAACCACGTGTAGTCCTCCTTGCGCCGGCCGATGTACAGCGGCGGGACCACCAGCGTGGTGCTGCGGTCCTCGGTGCGGTGGGCCTTGCGAAAGAACAGCGGGAACACGACCGTCGTCGCGTGCGTGCGCGTGACCGTGCGCCCGGTGTTGAGCGCGTACCAGGTGAGCCGCTCGCCCGGACGCACCGCGGCGCCGCCGAGCCAGGTGTAGAACTTGAACCCGCCCTTGTCCCGGTCGAAGTAGTAGAGCGACAGCGCCGAGTGGGTGCGCCGGCCCTTGCCGTCGGATCCGGCCAGGAACAGCGGGACGCTGCCCCACAGCGTGTATCGGCAGCGGTCGTCGTCTTCCTCGCGAAAGCCGCATTTTTGGTGCCGGAACAGCAGCGGCGCGAAGCCGGTGAAGCGAAAGTTCTTGGCCAGCCGGAACACGTCGACGAAGCCCGGCGGCGCCAGGCTAAAGCGCGTGAAGTTGTGCTGACCCTTGGTGCCGACCACAAAGGGCAGGGCGACCCACGTACGGCGGCCATTGGCACGGCGGCGGTCGAACCAAAACGGAATGGCGATCGTCGTGTGCTCGCGCGTCTGCTTGTTGAGCATGTGCACGATGATCGGCAGCGAGACCAGGCGCCGGCTCTCGGCCGAGTCCATCCACCACGCCAGCGGCACGATGCCGGTGTGCAGCGTCTTGCGGCTGAGGCGATGGAAGAACGGGCCGGCGATCAGCGTGTGCGTGCGGCGGATCGGATCGCGGCTGTAGAAGAACGGCGGGACGATGCCGGCGTCGACGTCGATGCCACCGGGCTGGCGCTGGCGGAAGTAGAACGGCATCACCGCGAGATTCTTGCGCGGCTTCTCGCCCCCGGTGCGCGTGCGCCAGACCAGCGGCGACCACATGTCGAGGTCCTCGCTGGGCGCGCGGTGAAACGCGAACAGCGGCGCGATGACGAGGTTGCGCGCCATGCCGCCCTCGACCGGGCGGCGGTCGTAAAACACGAAGGGGATCACGCCGAAGCCGTGACGTCGCTTCGCCGCCGGGCCGGTCAGGTCGCGCGCGCCGTAGATCAGCGGGGTCGCCATCCACGTCAGGCGGTTCTTGTCGCGCAGACCGCCGCCGACCGGCGTGATCGTCAGGACGCGATCGGCGTGTTGACGCCGGTAATACAGCGGGAACAGCACGCTGTGGCGCTCGTCGCCGGCGCGCTTGACGTCCCAGAAGAGATTGAGCACCCCGAGCGTGCGGTGGTCGGGGCCCTTCGAGCGGGCGAACAGCGGCGAGATCGTCAGCCGCCGGTTCTCCTTGACGTAGGTGACGTCGCCGAACAGCAGCGGCGGGATGACGTTGTAGCGCAGCGTCTCGTCGCGCCCGAACATGGCGGCGGGCACCAGCCCCGCGTGCCAGCCGGTGCGCGTGCGCTTGTAGAAGAACGGCCCCTCGACCCAGGTGTCGTGCCAGCGCTTCGGGTCCGTGTCGCGCACGTGGCCGAACAGCAGCGGCGCGACCACCTGATACTTGCGCGTCGCGTCCTTGCCGAAGAACGACAGCGCCGGCAACACCCCGATGTCGCGGCGCTTGCCCTGTTGGTTGTAGACGAACAGCGGCGGGATGACGATCTGCTGCGACCCCAGGCCACCGTACGTGGTCTTGTCGCGAAAGCGCCAGAACAGCGGCGTGACGACCTGAAAGCTCCGGCCTTTTGGATCGTGCCGCGCGACCGTCAACAGCGGCGGGATCACGAGCCCGAAGCCGCCGCCGGGCCGTCGTGTCGCGCCGCCGAGCGGGAACACGAAGGCCGTGCGCGCGCCGGTCCGCAGGTCGTCGAACTGCCAGTAAAGCGGGAACAGGACCCGGTTACGCTGCTCCGAGTCGCGGTACGAGACCCACGGGAACACCGACCATGCGACGCTGCCCTTGACCTTGTTCTCGCTGCGCCACACCAGCGGCGTGATCGACAGCAAGGCGCGCTGCGGCGAGTCGGTCGCGAAGGTGAGCAGCGGCGGGACGGCCCACGCCGTGCGCTTGCGTGCGATGTCCGTGCGACGCACGAAGGGGAGGGACCACAGCTCTTTGCGGTTGCCGAACTCGCGGCTCTGCCAGTGTGCGAACGGGAAGATGGTCCGGTGCGTGAGCCCGCGGGTGACATCGCCGCCGCCGAAGTAAAACGGCAGGCCGATCGTCGTACGCCGGGTCCCCTGTGTCAGCCTGAGGAACAGCGGCGCGCCGACGAAGTAGCGCAGGTCGTTTTGCGGGTCGGCGTCGGTGGTGTTCTTGTGGCCGTACCAGAACAGGATCGCGTCGAAGCCACGCAGGCTGTCGGGCGTCTTCTGGTGATAGTGGAACGGGACGACGACGAGGTTCTTGACCTGCTTGTTGCCCCACCGCCACACGAACGGGAACTGACCGAAGTTGAACTGCTCGCCGGTCCGCTTGTAGCCCATCAGCAGCGCGGCGGCGGCCCAGCCGGTGGTGCGCTCCGAGAACGACCCGAAGAACAGGATCGCCGGCGACAGGTACCGGCGCTTCTGCATGCGCTTGCTGTACCAGCCGCTCGTCAGCGACAGGTCGAAGTGCGCCAGCTTCTCGGGGTTGTTGACGCCGCCGGTGCGATGGAAAAACAGCGGCGGCAGGGTCAGCGCGCGCGTGCGGTGGGTCGTCCACGTGCGATCGATCCAGAATGGCGGGACGCTCTTGCCGCGGATCAAACGCGCCGGCCCGGTCTCGACCACGACCTCGGCCTCGGCCGACGGCGGCGGGCCGGACTCGGTGGGCAGCGCCCGCGCCATCGCCTCGTCGGAGGTCTCGCTGCTCGGTCGTTCGGCGGGCTCGTCGGACTCGCCGACGTCGAGCGCAGCCGCGGCGCGATCGGGCTCGGCCGGCGCGGTGGGCTGCGGGATCGTCGGCGCGCGCGCAGGCGTGCCCGGCGTCGGGGTCGGAGGCGGTGTGGCGGTCGCGTCGTCGCTGTCCGAAGCGACAGGTGGCCTGGCTGAAGGGTCAGGTGGTGGCGCGTCCGGATCTTCGGCGGAGGTCCCCGGCGCTTCGTTGCCCGGCGCGCGCCTCGGCAGCCGCGTCGGCGGACCGAGCAGCGCGGGGGCGACGTGACCGCCGCTGGCGAACGCGAGGAAGGTCGCGTCGAGCCCGAGGTCCTCGAGCTCGGGCTCTAGTCGGAAGTCTGCGGTGCTCTGCGCACCGGATGCACCGGATGCACCGGATGCAGACACGCTGGCCGGCGCGAGCGCGGCGAGCGTGAGCGCGGACAGAACGACGACGCCGAGGCATCGCACGGGCGCACGTCCGGGGCCCCCGAGAGATGGAGCTCCGCGCGCGATGGGCTCAGAGGCATCCACGGGCGGTGTGGGGATAGCGAATCCTCGTTTGCCGTGTCAACCCTGCCAGACCTGCGATCGCGGCCACGACCTCACGTGAAATCGACTGCGACGGCCGGTTTGACTTCGGAGGCCCGCGGCGCTATGGCAAGCGTCCCCTGGTCGAGGGCCCCATGGCACGCGACGCACAAGCAAGATACGACTCGGCAGCCGACCTCGAACTGGACCTCGCCGCCC
>JAYUXQ010000484.1:0-1769 GCA_043752905.1 Nannocystis sp.
CCATAACGCCCGGTCACCTCGAGCCACATCACGCGGCCCTCGCTGTAGCCGGTCGGCAGCTTGTGCCCCGTGTTGTTCGTGACCTTGACCGCCAGGCCCGCGAGCCCCTGCGTCAGGTCGACCGAGGCAGGCGCGGTGACCTCGAGCGTCGCCGCCGTCGCCAGCGTGCGGTCGATGTTGTCGATCGCGATGTCGAAGAACACGTCGTCGATCGCACCCTCGCCCGCGTCGCCGTAGACCTGCTTGAGCAGCTCGACCATCCGTCGGTTCGCGCCGGCGAGGTCATGACGGCGGCCGCCTGTCGGGTGCGTGTTGCCCTCCGTGTTGAACTCCGCGCAGCCGGCGACGTTGTCGACCGCCGGCATGTGGCAGTCGACGCAGCCCTTGAACTCCGGCCCCTTCACCGCGTACGCGCTGCGCTCCCACTCCGAGTATGTGCGCTGCTCGCCGAAGGCTACCCCGAGCGGGGCCCCTTCGGCGTCGACGCGCATCTGCGAGGTCGTGACATCGTGGCACGTGCCGCACGCGCGCGAGGTCCCGATGTAGTCGTCGGCGAGGTGTCCGTGCAGCGGCACCTTGCCGCCGTCGTACTCCCAGGGGCCACGCTTGGGCACGTCGCCGTCGAGCCCGACCATGTCGTCGATCTGGTAGGCGGCGTTGCCGGGCGGCGTCGCGTCGTCCGCGAGCAGGCGATGGCACAGCTCACAGTCGATACCCGTGAGGTCGGTCGGCAGGAGCTCCTCCATGGCGATCACCCCGCCACGCTTGTCGACGAAGGCCCGGGGCACATGGCAGCGCACGCACAGCTCGGTGCCCCCCGGCTCGTCCTGGTGGGCGACCGCCACCCCCGCCCAGAACACCGGGTCGCGCGCCGCGTTGCCCATCATCGACGCCTGCGACGCCGCTGGCGTGATGTACGGCTCCCCCGCCAGCTCCTGCGGGTTCGGGAACGCATGACACTTCACGCACTCCTTGGCCGGCTGCAACGTGTGGGTCAACTGTCCCGGCTGCGTCGGCGCTGCCATCACCGTCCCGCCCACCAGCACCGACGCGACGACTCCCGAGCCCACCGATAGCACGCGCATCCGAGGCACCATGTGCGCTATCGTAGCCCGATGCGCGCCGCCCAGGTCACCCCGCGCCACTCCGTCGCCGCGATGGACCGCACACCACCATCCGCGCCCGGCCGCCAGGCTCGCGTACGCCTCCCCGGCCCTGTCCGCCGGACCGACCTCGTCCGCCTGCGCTGGCCCGGCCGGATCGCGCGCCTGCCCGGCCTCGTCATCGCGTTGCTGTCCGCGTGCGCCAACCCGCCGGCCGACAGCGCCGCGCCCCCGCAGCCGCTGCCCGCCGGTCCCGTCGACCCTGCCCCTCCCGTCACGCCGACGCGCACCGCCAACCACGACGCCCGCGGGGCCGGCATGCAGCCCGACTACGACGGCGAGGCCACCGCGCTGCGCGAGCACATGCTCTCACGCCTCCCGGCCCCGCTCCCGACCGACCGCCGGGCAGCGTGCACCGGCATGCTCGACGCCGCCGCCAGGTTCTACAGCGAGATCGCAGCGCCCGGCGACCCGCGCACGAAGCTGCTCGCCGACCTCCAGTCGACCCGCGCCGACGACCTCACCCGCTGCGAGCGCGACACCAGCGTCCGCGCCGCGACCTGCGTCCAGCTCCGTCTGCGCGACCGCGACGCCGAGCTCCCCTGGCTGCTCGACCAGTGCACCCGCGCCTTCCCCGACTGACCTGTCCCGAAGGCCAGCCTCACC
>JAYUXQ010000485.1:0-4599 GCA_043752905.1 Nannocystis sp.
GCAGCAACAGGGCGGGGATCAGGAGGACCTTGAACATGCAGACACTATGGGCCTTTGCGCGCGAAACCGGCAACTTTACGGCGTTGCGATCCGCGACCCGGCCCTCCCGGCTCGGGACCACGGCCACGCGAGGGTCGGGTATCCAGGTCTACGTCAATGCGGTACGCGGGCGCGGCTCCGAGCGCCACACCTGCCGGGCTACGAACCAGGTTCAGGCTGTGCGCCTTTAGTACGCCGGAATTCGACCGTGATGTCGCCTCATACACTCTTTGAGGCAGCGGAATATTGGAGATGAGCAATATATCTGCGCGACGCGATTTTCTTACATCGTAGTTGATCTTGGTCGGGACAATTTCTGGCCGTGAAATGCCTTCCTGATGAATGGACGCAACTGCGGCTGCATCGCCGGGGTCGGAGTATCCGGCGGATACGCGGCCGTGGGCGACGCGATGATCGCCGCGCTGTCCCCGGCGCTCAATGGGCCGGGCGGCTCCAAGCGCAAGCGCACCTCACCCGTCGCCACAATTCCCGCCTGAAAACTCTTAAGCGCGCCTACACGTCACTTTTGCGGTTTCTTCCATTCACACGAGCACGAGAACACGCCGCAATCTTCGGTGCCCGACGTGCAGACTGACGCCCATCGATCGCTCTTGCAACTCGTCACCCCGAAGCACGTACAGGAGCCGCCGCTACCGTCGTCGTCGCACTCGATCAGCTCGGTCTCGTCTTCATAGTCCGGCAGGCGGAATTTCTCCATCGGACGCCGCGGATCCCCGGTCGCCACGAAGACGGAGCGGTCGAGCTGGGCCTCGATCATCCTGGCGACGGACCACTCAAGCGCGATCAAGTCGTCGGTCGGGCGGTTGGACAGTGGTAAGGAAAGGTCGATGTTCACGCTCTCGGCATCGGAGAGCGGTTCACTCATGGGGTCGCAGGCCGCGAGAGCGGCCCCTATGATGAGGTAACGGAGGCGATGCATCATGCACCCGAGGTAACACGCACTATCGCGCCGCGTCAACATCGGTGAGTTTCAGGATAGTTGTCGCCTCGTAATTCAGGCGCGTTTCGCCTTGGATTTCGAGGATGCGTTGTCGTACTCCGGGTTGAGGCAGACGACGCGGACAGGTTCCCAGTTGCGGGTCTTTACCAGCACGCCCTCGGGATGGAGCGTCGCGCCGAAGAATGTGCTTTGACACCAGCCGGGGTTCGTTCGCGCGACGATGACGGAACCGGCGAGCTTGCCGCTCCCTATTTTCGGCCGCCCTCTGAGATTTGTCAGCCGCTTACGCAAGGCATGGCCAAGTGTCGTCGACCAGCGTCTCTCGGCGTTTGTGCGGGACCGCCGGGCACTGCGGGGCTGCCAGGGCGACAGCCGTCGCGGCAGGGGTTACGCTTGTGAGGTCATGCGCGCGCCGATCCTCGCTGTCCTGTTCCTCGCTGCCTGCGGGGACGCGGCCCCGCCCGGTTTCTCGACCGGGCCGGCGATCACGAGCGTGTCGACGTCGACGAGCGGCAGCTCGACCGGCGCCGACATGACGTCCACCGGGCCGGCCGATGACTCGGCCGGCAGCTCCGCGAGCACGAGCTCGAGTACAAGCGCGGCGACGCTGGACGTCGGGACCGTGGTGGACTTCGGCCCCGTCCAGCCGCCCGGGTGCAAGGGCAAAGTAGACCTGCTGTTCGTGATCTCGCGCCAGGGCACGATGCTGACCGAGCAGACGCAGCTCCTCGCCAGCTTCCCCGGCTTCATCGAGACGGTCGAGCAGAAGCTCGAGGGGTTCGATGTCCACATCATGACCGCCAACCCGGACGGCGACTGGCCGGGCGACGTCTGCCAGTACCAGCCAGAGGGTTGCAAAACGAACTGGCCGGAGTGTGGTGACTGGGCCGAGGGGTACAACTGCGAGACGTACCCCGACATGGTGACGTCGTGCGACAGGCAGCTCGGCGCCGGGCTGATCCTCAACGCGGGCTACTACGCTGCGAACAAACTGTGCGCCCTGCAAGACGGCAAGCGCTACATCATGAGCGGCGAGCCGGACATGGCCGGTGCCTTCGAGTGCATCGCCAAGGTCGGAGCATCCGGCGGCACCGCGGCGATGGGCGACGCGATGATCGCCGCGCTATCCCCGGCGCTCAATGGGCCGGGCGGCTGCAACGAAGGGTTCTTGCGCGAGGATGCGCTGCTGGTCGTCACGTTGATCACGGACTCTCAGGACGAGACATCGAAGTCGTACGCGAAGCAGCAGTACGAGGCGATCGTCGCGGCCAAGGGGGACCCGAGCGCCGTCGTCATGCTCGCGGTCGTGCCGAACGCGCCGGGGGAATTCGAGCCCGCGGAAAAATGTGACTACGAAGGGGGGCCCTCGTACGGCATCTTCGAGGACTTGCTGTCGCGGTTCCCCTACACCATGTTCGGCGACACCTGTACGCCGAGCTTCGCACCGTTCTTCGATCAGGCCGCGGACAAGATCGGCGAGGCGTGCGGGAACTTCATCCCGCAGTGACCTCGCTGCACGGGCCCGCCGTGCGAGCTACCCGTGGATCCGCGTGATGCGGGCCCGGGTCTCGCCGTTGACAGTGATGTAGCCGACCGGGAAGATGCGATCAAAGACGTCGCGGGCGATGCCGAGGGCCTCGGAGGGGCCAAGGCCCGGTACCAGTGCTCGAACAGGACCGTGCCGGGTGGGCCGACCTTGCGGCCAAACACGTAGCCGCGCAGCTTGCCGTTCTGTGTCACCGCGGCCGAGACGAGCGCCCGCCCCTGACCATCGAGCGCGACGTCGCTGCCGTAGGCGAGGCCGTCGTTGTCGGGCTCGGGCGCGAACCACCCACGCACGCCGTCGACGCTGTAGAGAGAGGTCTCGATCCGGTACGTGGAGCAGGTCTTGTCGCACCCGTAGCCGGTCACCAGCACGCCCTCGGGATGGAGCGTCGCGCCGAAGAACGCGCTTTGAGGCCAGCCAGGGGCCGCCAGCGCGACGATTACGGAGCCGGCGAGCTTGCCGGTGTGGAGGTCCACCGGCACGAGGATCCCACGCAGGTAGTAAGCCAGGTCCTTCTGTTCGGCGTCGTGCACCCCCTTGCTCATGCCGACGATCCAGGCGACGTCGCCGTCGATCACGACGTCGCTGGCGAGGTCCACGAAGCTGTGCGGTGGTTTGCCAAACGGGCGGTAGTCGTACGTATTGTCGAGCGTCTGCTCGCCCGTGGTGTCGATGCGCCAGTACGCGAAGTCCCAGTCGCCCATGACCCCGGCCAGCCCCACCGCGAAGCAGGCCCCTTCCGCGTCCGCCGCGAGCCCTCGGACCACCTGGCCAGAGGTGCCCAGAGCTTCGATCCCGACCGCCTGGCCGTCCGCGTCGAGCAGGGCGATCCGCGGCCGACTGTCCTTCATCAACTCGCGCACGTTCATCGCGACCCACATGCGCCCGTCCGGCAACACGGCGACGTCGACGGCGGCGCCCTCGCGGGTGTCGAGCGTGATCGTCTTCTCGGGCCACAGCTCCGCGCCGGTGGCAGCGGAGCGCTTGCGGATCGTCGGCCGCGGCATACCGCCGATCACGGTCTGGCCGACCTCGATCAAGTCTCCGGTGGGCGTGACCGCCACGCGGTTCGTACGGCTGGCCGCGGGCCCCGCCTGCGACCATGCCGGGGTGCCCGGCTCGGGCGTCGACACGTTGAACATGGCCGGCTTGCGGTCCTCGTACTTGCCTTGCGTGGCGATGACCTCGACCGCATGCGAGCCGTTGTCGATCGCGCCGTGGATCGCCAGCGAGCCGGTGAACAATCCCTCGCCCGCCGCGATCAGCTCGCCCGCATCGGCGCCATCGAGTTTGACGAGCACCGAGCCGGTGTGCTCGGCCTGTACGGCGAGCGCCACCGGGCCGGCGGCGTGGACGTTCGCCGGCAGCTCGATCGATATGATCACCGGCTTGTCCGGTTCGCCGACCGGCGGGCTGTCTGCGGTGTCGCTCGCGTCGTCGGTGTCTGTCGCGGTGCCCGACTGCGGTGCGGTGTCCGTCGCGTCGGCCGTGTCGCTCGTGTCCCCGGCTGCGCTATCACTGCCGATCGCGCCGGTGCTCGCGGCCGTGTCGCCCGCCGTCGTCGGCTCGGCGTCGCCGCTCGAGTCGCCGCCGTTGCCCGCTTCGTCCGCGTGTTCCTCCAGCAAAGCCTGGTACTGCGGCGAGGTACAGCCTGCGAGGATGCTCAGGACGGCGAGGGACAGGGCGCTTTGGGTGCCACGACGGTAGCACCCAAAGCGATTTCGCGCATCGGTTCAGAATCTCCCTTGCAGAACGAGGCCGCCGACGCCGCGGGCCCCCCACGGAGCGACCGCCACACGGCGGTGCCGGGCGCCGGTCGCCAACAACGATGCGCCGGTCACGACGGGCCACGTCCAAGTCCGGCTGACTCTGCGCTAGCAGGACGCCCTAATTATCGTGCTCCAAGTATCCACATTGTAGGGGAGATTTTGGGATCGGCTCTAAGCGACCGGCCACCACACAGCTCCCCCGCTTCGCCTCCGACGGATCCGCCGCCAGCACCCAGATCGCCTCGAGCGTCCCCAGGTCGATCCGTCTGCCGTTGCCATCCCCG
>JAYUXQ010000486.1:0-1769 GCA_043752905.1 Nannocystis sp.
CCTCGGTCTCCCGGCCAAGACTCGCGGTAGAGTGGGCTGTATTGTGCGTCACCATCTTAAACACTATTGGAACTCCTTTGTAACCTAGTCAAGGCATTAATCCCGATTTCCTGGGCGATTATGCGCGCCCTGGTGCTGCGGCTTGCCCATTGGCTCCCCTGGGGTCGCTGGCGCCTCCGGGCGCACTGGGATAGGCTTTCAGGTCGTGGTAGCGAAAAGAGCGAAATCGCCGGCGAGGAAGTCCCGGAAGAAGAAGCCGCGGATTTTCTGCTACACGCGAGATCTGACCGAGGTGCTCGGCGTGACCCGGCGGACCCTCTACACGTACGTGCAAGAGAGCATGTTGCCAGCTCCGATCCTGTACTCCGACGGCCGCACCGGGGTCCTGTGCCGGTGGCCGAAGAACGCCATGGAGCACGCCCACTTCATCAACGAGCAGAAGGCGATCGGCTACAACATCCCCGAGATCAAAGCCATGGTCGCCGCCCGCTGGGGCATCGAGGACAAGATGGCGGGCAAGAAGGCGCAAAAACCGCAGGGTGTGGCATCCAATGGGAACTCGCCGGGCGAAGAACCGCCTTCCGCGTGATCCTGGCTGGCGCTGGACGGCGGTCTGCCCTACCATCTCGGCCCGTGGCAGCGAAGCGACCGACCAAAAAGGTGACCAAGCGAAGGAAGAGGCCGCCGCCGGCCCGGTCGCCCTTCTGCTACACGGGCGACTTGGTCGACGCGCTCGGCGTCTCCCGCAAGACGCTGCACAAGTACGTGCAGATGCGGCTCCTCCCGGCGCCGGTCTACGTGTCCGACGGCAAGCAAGGCGTCCGGTGTCGCTGGACGCTGATCGCCCTCGATCACGTGGCCTTCATCCTCGAGCAGCAGGACATCGGCCACACGCTCAACGAGATCGCCGCCATGATCGCGGCGCGCTGGGGCCTTCTCGACAAAGTGCCGCTGAAGCCGGAGGCTCCGAAGCCCGCAGAACCCGGCCCTGGCGGGCTCACGTGACAGCCCCGCGTTCGGGACCGCTGAGGCGCTCGGGTACACGCTGAGCGAGCGGTCAGCTCGCCCTCCTGGCACTCAATGCGTGCTGCGCCTACCGTCACATCATGCCCGCGAAGCTCAGCGATCCGGTCACGACCGATGACCTCCTCGTGGCGGCTGGCGTGACGCGCGAGGATCTATACAGGTGGGTCGCGCAGAAGTTGCTCGCACGGCCTACGCTCACGGACTCACCGAGCGGCGTGGTCGCCGTGTGGCCGAGCACGACGCTCGAGCGGGTGCGCTTCATCGTCAAGAAGCAACGCGAGGAGCTGCCGTTGAAGGAAATCGTCGACCTCGTACGTGCGCGGTGGCCTGCGAAGTAGCGCAGCCCTGCGAGGCGAAACCAGGTCCGAAGGCCAGGGCCAGGTTCGCCGTCGGCGGCGAGCGGCATCACGCAACCTGGCCCCGGGGACAGGGCCGACGGGCACCGAGACAGAGGCCGAAGTCGACCGGATCCGGCCCCGTGGCTGTCGACCAGGCCCTACGTACGAGCCCGCGGAAGGGCCATGCGCGGCGGCGAGATCCCCGGGTCTCGGCCCGATCCTGTCCCGATTTTGTCGCGATCCGGGTCTGTCTCGAGACAAACCCTTGAATTCGGGCTCGTAGGTGCCCCTACGTGACCACTCCCACCACATCACAAATGTGCGCGAGGACGGCACGATCCCGAAGAACGAGCCGCCCTCGTGGAAGTCGCTCAACACCTACCGGACCAACGCGCAGATCGAGGC
>JAYUXQ010000487.1:0-1765 GCA_043752905.1 Nannocystis sp.
GGTTAGGCCGAGGGGTCGGACTTGAGGCCGGACAGGATGGCCTCGGGGCGGATGCCGACCGAGGACTCCGTCGGGTCGCTCAGCTTGTCCCGGATGAGCGCCTCGAGGATCACGCCGCGCTCGGGGTGCGGCGGGAGGTGCTCGGAGAGGCCGAGCTTGCGGCTCGCCAGCGCCTTGAGGAACGGCTCGATCTTCCGGATCTCCTGGGCGATGCGCATCGTCGCATCCTTGCCCTCACCGCGCCGTACCTGGAACTTCGGCGCGCAACGCTCGACGGCGGCCACGAGGTCGCGGGCGAGGTCGACATCGACCTGGTCCTCGACACCGAAGCTGGCCACCACGATCGGGCGGCTCTGCGCCTTCTTGTTGCCCTCGCCCGACCACCACACGTTGTGGGCGATCGACAGGTAGGTCCTACGGGACTCGCCACAGCGGACTTTGTTCTTTCGCAGGTACATAGGGATAATCCTTTCCTCAGACCAAGCTCATCGTTGACTCGAAGCACCTTGTTTCGGCAATGTGCCGGCGCTTTTGGACGCCAGTCTTGGGAGATCCTTCATGCCTCGATCCTTGGCCTGCATCCCTTCGTCTGCCTCACCAAAAGGGCCGTTGTGCCCACGTTTCCAAGGCTAGCGTTTGCGCCAGACGCCCGCCAGAGGCTTTTCGAATTTTCCTCACTATACCCACGGGGATGCTGTTCCCGGCCGCATCACCGGAGGTCCGCGGGATCCATCCGCAGACTCCAGACCCCAATCGGGCCCGTTATTGCTCTAGAACTCGCAGTTCCTCGGCGTCCGCGGGAAGGGGATCACGTCGCGGATGTTCTCCATGCCGGTGACGTACATGACGAGGCGCTCGAAGCCGAGGCCGAAGCCCGCGTGCGGCACGGTCCCGAAGCGGCGGGTGTCGAGGTACCACGAGTATTCGGTCGGGCTGAGCTTGCCGTGCTCGAGCGCCGCGGTGAGCACGTCGAGCCGCTCCTCGCGCTGCGAGCCGCCGATCAGCTCGCCGATCTTCGGGACCAGCAGGTCCATCGCCGCGACCGTCTTCCCGTCGTCGTTGCGGCGCATGTAGAACGCCTTGATCTCGGTGGGATAGTCGGTGACGAACACCGGGCGGCCGACGAGAGTCTCGGTCAGGTAGCGCTCGTGCTCAGCCTGGAGGTTGGCGCCCCAGAACACCGGGAACTCGAACTTCTGGCCGCTCTGCTCGAGCCGGCGCACAGCCTCGGTGTAGGTCATGCGCTCGAAGCTCGACGACAGCACGTGCTGTAGGCGGGCGATGAGGCCGGTGTCGATCTGCTTGTTGAAGAACGCGAGGTCGTCGGCGCAGCGCTCGAGCGCCGTGGTCATCAGGTGCTTGACGAAGGCCTCGGCGAGGTCGGCGTCGTCGTCGAGGTCGGTCCACGCCATCTCCGGCTCGATCATCCAGAACTCGGCGACGTGGCGCGTGGTGTTGGAGTTCTCGGCGCGAAAGGTCGGACCGAAGGTATAGATCTCCGACAGGCCCATCGCGAAGGTCTCGCCGTTGAGCTGGCCCGACACGGTCAAAAACGTCGGCTTGCTGAAGAAATCCTGCGTGTAGTCGATCTTGCCGTCCGGCTTGCCGTCGACGCGCGGCGGGTTCGCGGGGTCGAGCGTGCTGACGCGGAACATCTCGCCCGCGCCCTCGGCGTCGGCGGCGGTGATGATCGGCGTGTGCACGTAGGCGAAGCCGCGGTCCTGGAAGAACTGATGCACCGCCTGCGCGAGCATGCTGCGGACCC
>JAYUXQ010000488.1:0-11185 GCA_043752905.1 Nannocystis sp.
TTGCCGTTCTGACCGCCGTCGTCGCACGCCTCTCCTGGGCCGACGTACTGGTCGCCGCACACGTTCGGCTGGCACTCCGACGAGCACTCTCCCCCGTTCCCGTTGCCCGCGCCCGCGTCGCAACCCTCGCCGTCGTCCTTAAGGCCGTCGCCACACATCGCGTCTCCGGAGTCGGATCCGCCCGAACTCGAAGGGTCGCTCACGTCGCCCGTGCTGGACCCTGAGCCGACATCTGTGGTCTCGGCCTGTGATGTCGCCGGCCCGCCGCTGGTCGGCGTCCCACCCGTACTCGCGTCGCCGCCGGTCTCGCCGCTGTTCGACGCGTCGGCCGCCGACCCCGTGTTCGTGGGCGTTTCGCCGGTCAGCGTGGCGCTCGTGGCCTCGCCGCCGCTGGTACTGGGCGAGCTGCTACCCGTTTCGGTGTCCGGGTCGAAATGAAACAGCGGATTTGGGCTGCTGCACGCCGCGAGTACCACCGCGGATACGAGCACCTTCGAGCAGTCGAATGCATAAACCATCACTCGACACGATAACCCAGACCGCCGTCCCGTCCAAGGATGGGCACCCGGCATCCTGGGGTATATCCCAGCACCGGTGAGCGGGCGCGCGAAGGTTTCAGTTCGGCAGGCGCGAGATCTGGATCGAGTACTCGCCGCAGGTCCCGCTGTTGTTGACCCGGATCACGCGGATATAGACCTTCTCCGGCCAGGGCACGTCGTTCTTGGCGTTCGGGTTGGGGACGGGGTTGCCGGGGTTGGGTGTGTCGACGAAGGTCCACTCGCGGGCGGGTGGGGCACCGGCTCCGAACTGGGTGGCGAGGCCGCCCTCGAAGGCAGCGCCGACGCAGCTGCGGTAGACCTCGAGGCGGTAGTCGGGGTTGGCCGGGTCGCCGGGGTTGACGGCGAAGGTGACGACGACGTTGCCGGTGTTGGGGCGGGCGCCCTGGGCCATCGCCTCGGGGAAGGGGACGGCGTACCAGTCTTCCATGCCCATGCCGGGGCCGTTGTCGACGAAGGGGATGACGCCCTTGATCGGTGGGAGGACGCCGCCCTCGGCGACGGGCATCAGGGCGCCCTTGGGGTCGTCGCTGCAGGCTTCGAGGCTCCTGGTGCGGTCGGTGCCGACGCACTCGCAGCCGTCGGCGGGGGTCTTGTTGGCGTCGAAGAAGCCGGGGATGCAGGTGGCGATCTCGCAGCCGTCCTGGCCGGGGGCGACCATGTTGCACTTCCAGCCGCCGACGGGCGCGACGTTGGGGGACTCGCCGTCGGTGGGGCACATGTCCTCGGGTGCCAGCGGATCGATCTCTCCGGCGCAGTTCTCGGCGATGCCGTTGCACAGCTCGACCGCGTCGCCGGCACCGACCTGCGGGTTGTCGTCGTCACAGTCGGGGCCGGGGGCTTGCTCGCCGTACTGGTCGCAGCCGACCCACACGCCGTCGCTGTCGTTGTCGACGCAGTTGGCGCAGCCGTTCGCGGTGTGGTTGTTGTAGTCGGCGTCGTCGCAGTCCGGGCCGAGATCACAGTCTTCGCCGAAGCCGTCGTCGTCGCTGTCGATGCAGTCGGGGTCGACGTTCTCGGTGGGGTCGACGGGCTCGGTGGTGCCGGTCTCGGCGGTCGTCACGTCGCTGGCGTCGCTGGCGTTGCTGGCGTTGCTGGCGTCGCTGGCGTTGCTGGCGGTCTCGCCGCTGTCGTTGCCCGGGCCGCCGCTGGTGCCCGACGCCGGGCCATCGGTGGGGGACGAGGCCTCGGTCACCGGGCTGCCGGTCTCGGAGACCGGGGGGGCGGTGGTGAACGGATTCCCCGAGTCCAGGCCGGGATCGCCGGTTGCGCAGGCCGCGATCGCCAGTGCGAGGGTGCCACAGGCCGCCAGCCGACCGCAGCCACGTGCCGTGGACCACAAATCACCGATCATTTGGCGACGATACACGAGCCGCAACCATGGCGACCAGCGACCCTCGCGGCTCGATCGTGCGCGAGGACACGGCCCCCGGCTGCCGCGGGCGCCCGGCGAGGACTCGGGGTCGACCGGTGTGGATCGCTGGCGCTATCGCCCGGGCGGCGGCTGGGGTACCATGGCCGCGCGTGGTGCCGACGCTTCCTGACGCCCTCGCCAGCTACGTCCCGGTGCTCATCACCCGTCGGCTGGCGGCCGACCCACGGCCACTCGTATCGCCGACGTCCGAGCTGCATCCGGCGGCGGTGCTGTGTGCGGACATCTCCGGGTTCACGGCGTTCACCGAGATGCTGGCGCGCCAGGGGCCCGCGGGGGTAGAGAAGGTCGGGTCGGGGCTCGACGGGTATTTCAGTCGGCTGACCGCGATCATCGAGGCCCACGGCGGAGACGTCGTCAAGTTCGCCGGCGACGCCCTGACGGCGATCTGGCTGCCGCCGGAGGGCTCGGAGGACCTGCAGGCGGCCGCGTTGCCGGCGATCGTGTGCGGGCTGGCGATCCAGGACAGCCTGCACGGGTATCGCGTGTCGGACGGGGTCGAGCTGTCGCTGCGCGTGGGGGTCGGCGCGAGCCGGATCGCGGCGGTGCAGATCGGCGGGCTCGCGGGGCGCTGGGAGCTGGCGCTGACCGGCGCGGCCCTGGCGGACGCGTGGCGGGCGGAGGGCCTGGCGAAGCCGGGCGAGGTGGTCGTGGCGCCGCGGGTGTGGTCGCTGATCGAGCATCATGTCCGCGGGCGGCCGGCGGGCGACGGCTACGTGCACGTCGAGGCGCTGGCGGCCGCGGTCTTCTGCTCGCCACTGCTGCGCCCGACGCTGCCGCCGGAGGCCGAGGAGGCGTTGTGCGGGTACGTGCCCGCCGCGGTGGTCATTCGCCTGGCGGCGGGCCAGCGCGGGTGGATGGCCGAGCTGCGGCGGGTCGCGGTGATCTTCATCCACCTGCCGACGGTCAACTACGCGACGCCGCTGGCGGAGGCGCAGCAGGCGATGGTCGCGGTCCAGCAGGTGATGCAGAGCGCCGAGGGCAGCGTGACCCACGTCAGCGTGCAGCCGGACGGGGCGACGCTGATGGCCGCGTTCGGGTTGCCGCCGCTGGCCCACGAGGACGACGCGACGCGGGCGATCGAGGCGGCGCAGCAGCTGCGGGCGGTGCTCGGTCGGCTCGGGTTCCCGGCGCGCATGGGCGTGACGACCGGCAAGGCGTTCTGCGGTTCGGTCGGCGGGGCGGCTCGTTGCGAGTACACGGTGCTCGGAGACGTCGTCAATCTCGCGGCGCGGCTGATGCAGGCGACCGACGAGCAGCGCCCGATCCTGTGCGACGGCCCGACCTTCACCGCCGCGCGCGCACACTTTGTGTTCGACACCTATCCGCCGATCACGGTCAAGGGCAAGGCCCAGCCGATCGTGATCCACGGGCCCGCGGGCAATCGCCTGGCCCAAAAAGGCGGCAGGATCTCGACCGTGCGGCCGACGTCCGACGGCCCGGGCACGCCGAGGCCGGCGCTGGTCGGTCGCATGCGCGAGCGCGTGGTCCTGATCGGCAAGCTGCACGAGCTGCTGCGCGGCCGCAGCGCGACGGTCGTCATCGAGGGCGAGACGGGCCTGGGTAAGTCGCGGCTCGCGGACGACCTGCTCGAGCAGGCCGGCGCGATGGGCGTGCGGCGGCTGATCGGCGCGCGCGAGGCCCCCGACGCGGCGGCGCCATACCACGCGTGGACGCCGATGTTCCGCGAGATCTTCGGCCTCGACGACGAGCCCGGGGCGGACACGGATCCGTGGGGCCGGGTGACGGCGGTGCTCAAGAACCTGGTCCGCGGGGCGGCTGCCCGCGCGCCGCTGCTGGCCCCCGCGCTGGCGCTCGACGCCGCCGAGACCGACAGCACCGCGGCGATCGCCGGCAAGGTGCGCGCCGAGATGACCCGCGACCTCCTGACAGCGATCCTGCGCGGTCACCTCGACGACGGCCCGGCGCTGCTGTTGATCGAGGACGCGCACTTGGTCGACTCGGCCTCGTGGGCGCTGCTCGCCCAGGTGCGCGAGCAGGTCGGCCCGCTGCTGTGCGTGCTGGTCACCGGCCCGATCGAGAGCGACACGGATCCGGCGCCGTCCGAGCTGCGCCAGGTCCTCGCCGATCCGGCGACGCACCACCTGCTGCTCGGGCCGCTGTCGCTGGCGGAGACCGAGACGCTGGTGTGTCGCAAGCTCGGGGTCTCGCGCGCGCCGCAGGAGGTGATCGAGTTCGTGTACGGGCGCGCGGAGGGCCACCCGCTGTTCACGGAGGAGCTGACCTGGGCGCTGCGCGACGCCGGCCTGCTGTCGATCTTCGGCAATGAGTGCTACCTGGCCCCCGAGGCAGGTGACCTCAAATCGGCGCACTTCCCCGACAACCTCGAGGCGGTGATCACGAGCCGCATCGATCGCCTGTCGCCGCAGCTGCAATTGATCGTCAAGGTCGGCAGCGTGCTCGGGCGGGTGTTCCCGCTGTCGCTGCTGCGCGCGGTGCACCCGATCCAGGTCGACCACGCCGGGCTGTCGGAGCACCTCGCCACGCTCGAGCGCCGCGGCCTGCTGATCCTCAAGGGCGGCAGCGTGGCCGACCCGACCTACGGCTTCAAGCACGCGCTGACCCAGGAGGTCGCCTATAATCTCTTGCCGTTCGCGCTGCGCCAGCAGCTGCATCAGCAGGTCGCCGAGCACTACGAGCGCGTGTTCAAGGACCGCATCGAGCTGCACTACCCGCTGGTCGCCCACCACTGGTACAGCGTGGTCGCACCCGGGGCGCTGGTCTCGGAGGACCAGCGCCCGGCGCCCGCCCTGATCGCCCGCGCGACCGAGTACCTGCAACGCGCCGGCGATCAGGCGATCCGCAACGGTGTCGGTCAGGAGGCGGTCGAGCACTACAGCCACGCGCTCGAGGTGTTGCCGGCGTTGCCGGCCAGCTCGGCGCGCACGGAGCAGGAGATCGCGCTGCAGATCGGGCTCGGCAATGCATTGATCGCCGCGCGCGGGGTGGCCTCCGACGAGGTCGAGCGGACCTTCGCGCGGGCCCGCGAGCTGTGCCGCGAGGTCGGCGAGACCAAGCATTTGTTCCCGGTGCTGTTCGGCCTGTGGACATACTACTTCGTCCGCGCCGAGCACCGCGTCGCCCACGAGCTGGCCGAGCAGATCCTCGTGTTCGCGGAGCGCCGCAAGGAGCGGGTGCCGCTGCTGATCGCCCACCGCACGCTCGGGACGCAGATGTTCCACGTCGGCGATCTACCGCGCGCGCGGGCCCACCTCGAGCGGGCGGTCGCCCTGTACGCGCCCGACTTCGACCGCCCGCTGGCATTTTTGTATCGCCATGACCCGCGGGTCGCGAGCCTGTCGCTGCTGGCGATCTGCCTGCACATGCAAGGTAACCATGCCGAGGCCGACGAGCGCAGCACCGTGGCGCTGGCGGTGGCCCGCGAGCTCGGCCACCGCGCGAGCCTCTCGCTGGCGACCGGACACGCGGCGATCCTGCGCCAGGTGGCAGGGCGAGTCACCGCGCCGCCCGAGCTGTCGGTGCTGCATCCGCTCGGCGTCGAGCACAGCAACGCGCCGTGGGACAGCTTCGTGCAGGTCGTCGAGGCGTGGACGCTGGCCGAGCAGGGCCAACTGGCGGAGGCGAGCGACCTGCTGCGCGACGCGCTGGTGGAATTGCAGGTCAGCGGCACCAGCGTGTTCTGGCCGTGGGTGCTCGGCGTGTACGCCGAACTGTGCGCGCGCGGAGGCCGGCAGGCGGAGGCGCTCGGGCACCTGCACGAGGCGCTCGGCGCGTCGCAGCAGTCGGGCGCGCGCGTGTGGGAGGCGGAGCTGTTACGCCGCCGCGGCGAGCTGCTGCGGCTCGGCACGACGGGGGACGTGCTCGGCTCGCACGAGCGCACGCCGGAGGAGTGCTTTGTCGCTGCCATCCATCGCGCGCGCGAGCAGGGCGCCCGCATCTTCGAGCTGCGCGCGGCGCAGAGCCTCGACGGCCTCGAGGGTCGCTCGCCCGCGGCCACGGCGTTGATCGAGGAGACCCGCGTGCGCCTGACCGGCAAGCTCGACGACCCGGCGCTCGCGGCCCTCGGCGGCCCGCGCGGCTGATGGGTCGTGGGGCGGCGAGGCGGGGAGGGGTCGAGCCTCGCCGGGCCATCGCTGGTGGCCTCGACCACGGGCCGGATGCTCGTTCATTCGCTGACCCGCGCGGTATTGAGCGTCGTCGTCGATGGTGGTACCGTGAGCCATGGGTCAGCATCCCCCCCGCGCTGAGCACCGCGAACACGGGCTGGAGACGGTCCGCGAGGCGGCGCGCCGTGCAGGTGGACGGTGCCTGTCGGACGATTACGTCAATCACGACGTGAAGCTGGAATTCGAGTGCCGGGACGGACACCGCTGGCACACCCGGCCGCGCTGCATCACCGCGGGGAAGTGGTGCCCCGAGTGCAGCCACCGGCCCCGGATCCGCGTCGTGGCGATGCAGGCCCTCGCGCAGGCGCGCGGGGGCGTGTGCCTGTCCACCACGTATATCGCCGCGGCGCCCGGCATGCGATGGCGCTGCGCCGAGGGCCACGAGTGGTCCGCGATGCCGACCAAGGTCGTCGCCGGCTCGTGGTGCCCGAGCTGCGGCAGCGGGCGCAAGACCCTCGACGACATGCAAGCCCTGGCGGCGAAGCACGGCGGACGCTGCCTGTCCGCGAGCATGACGGGCCCCGAGGAGCGCATGGCGTGGGAGTGCGCCAGGGGCCATCACTTCGCGGTGCGCCGACGCTGCGTGGTCGCGGGCCAGTGGTGCCCGACGTGTCGCAAGACCGACGTGGGCTTCAAGAAGGTGCTCGAGCGGGCGCAGGTCCTCGCGGCGCGGCACGGCGGGCGCTGCCTGACGCGCGAGCCGGTCGAGGGCGAGAAGGACCCCTGTTTCGAGTGGGAGTGCGCCGAGGGGCATCGCTTCGCGGTCCGCCGGCGCTGCGTCGCGGCCGGGCAGTGGTGCCCGACCTGCCGCAAGGCGGACGGCTCGTGGGCACAGGCGCTCGCGCGGGTCAAGGAGGAGGGGGGCGTCTGCCTCGCGCGCGGCGAACCCCCGAGCAACGAGAGCGTCGGCTGGCGCTGCGCGCAGGGTCACGTGTGGCGCGGCTCGGCCTACAACGTCGCCCGCGGCGCCGGATGCCTGCGCTGCGAGGGACGTCGCCTCGGCATCGAGCACATGCAGGAGATGGCCGCGGAGCACGGCGGCCGCTGCATCTCACGCACCTTTGTCGACGCGAAGACCGAGCTGCACTGGGAGTGCGCGCAGGGCCACCGCTGGTGGGCGGTGCCGCTGGCGGTCCGCCACCGCGACGCGTGGTGCCCGGAGTGTCGGCCCAAGCCGAAGATCGCGGACGCGTGGAGCGTGGCCCTGGCGCGCGCGACGGAGCTCGGGGGCGTGTGTCTCGCCGAGACCCGGAGCAACCTGGCGGTCGGCTGGCGCTGCGCCAAGGGGCATGAATGGCGCTCCGCTCCCTACAAGATCGCGGCGGGCCTGTGGTGCTCGCATTGCTCGGCGCGGCGCCTCGGGATCGAGCACATGCACGCGATGGCGGCGGAGCGCGACGGACGCTGCATCTCGACCGAGTACGGCGGGTGCCACACCAAGCTGCAGTGGGAGTGCGAGAAGGGTCATCGCTGGTGGGCCCGTCCGACGATCCTGCGCCAGACCGGCTGCTGGTGCCCGCACTGCGCCTGGGACCGCAACGCCGAGCGCATGCGGTCCGAGGCCAGGGACCGCCGCTGACCACCTCAAGCTGTGCCCGATCCTGGTATGGTGGTGCGGCATGTGGAAGAAGATCGCGATCACGTTGCTCGTCCTGCTGCTCGTCGCCGCGGGCGTCGTCTACTATCTCTGGCGCCAGGCGACCGCGCTGCCCGAGTGGTACAGCGAGGAGCAGGCGGTCGCGCCGGGGGCCCCCGCGGCGCCGGAGGCGGTCGCGCCCGCGGGCTCGCTGGCCTGGCAGGACGCGCCGAGCGCCACGGGCGGCGCGGGCAAGCGCAAGGAGCTGAGAAACTTCCATCGCCGCGCCGCACAAAAGGACCCGGTCGTGGCGAAGGTGATCAGGGCCTCGCGCGCCAGCTTCGAGGACGGCAAGCTCGAGATGGGCGTGGTCGCCGACCTGCGTAACCTCCCCAACGACAAGCTCGACGCCAGCCAGCGCGACCTGTTCGAGCGCGTGCGCGCGAGCTTCCCCTCGGCCACCGACCGCGAGGTCTATATTGGGGTCGAGGACCCGTCGCCGGTGCTCAAGAACGGCAAGATCGAGCTCGGCCCGGCCGCGAAGCTCAAGGTCGGCAGCCTCACGTACGACCTCGACGCGGCCGCCGCCAAGCTCGGCATGTCGCCCGCCGCCCTGCGCGCCCAGTTCAACGCCCAGGCCGCCAGTCTCGGCGTCGGCGCGCCATGACCCGGCATGATCCGGCATGATCCGGCATGACGCGGCATGACGCGGCATGATCCGGCATACGTCGATATGACGCGGGTGTGAGCGGGCCCCACGTGGCGACACGTGGGCCGCGAGGTCGCGGCGCGCCCGGTGGCGTATCCTGCGACCCGCATGTCGCCCGTCCTCGATGCCGCCAGCTCGCCTGCGATCCCTGCCGTTGCCTCGTGGTTGCGTCCGCGCCCGCCGATCACCAGCGGGGCGGAGTACGTCGAGAGCCTGCGCGGTCGGGGCCTGCGCGTGTACTTCATGGGCCAGAAGATCGCCGAGCCGGTCGATCATCCGGTGATCCGGCCGTCGATCAACGCGGTCGCCCGCACCTACGACCTCGCCAACGAGGATCCCGCGCTGGCGACCGCCGTCGTCGCCGCGACCGGGCAGCGGGTCAACCGCTTCCTGCATGTCACGGAGAGCGTCGCCGACGTTGTCGGGCAGAACAAGATGCAGCGGCGCCTCGGCCAGCTGACGGGCACGTGTTTTCAGCGCTGCGTCGGTATGGACGCGATCAACGCGCTGGTGGCGGTGACCTGGTCGATCGACCAGGCGAAGGGCACCGGCTATCACCCGCGCCTGCGGGCCTTCATCGCCGCGATGCAGGCGCAGAACCTGGTGATCGGTGGGGCGATGACCGACCCCAAGGGCGACCGCAGCAAGGGCCCGAGCGAGCAGGACGACCCCGACATGTTCGTCCGCGTGGTCGAGCGCCGCCCCGACGGCGTCGTCATCCGTGGGGCCAAGGCGCACCAGACCGGCTGCATCAACTCGCACTGGATCATGGTGATGCCGACGATGCGACTGACCCCCGCCGACGGCGACTATGCGATCGTATGCGCGGTGCCGGTCGACCACCCGGGCCTGCGCTTCGTGGTCGGGCGTCAATCGTGTGACACGCGCGCGCTCGAGGGCGGCAGCATCGATCAGGGCAACGCAGGCTTTAGCGGGCAAGAGGCGCTGATCCTCATCGATGACGTGTTCGTGCCCAACGCGCTGATCTTCATGAACGGCGAGAGTGGCTTCGCCGCCGAGCTGGTCGAGCGCTTCACCGCGTATCACCGGCGAAGTTATGTATGCAAGACCGGGGTGGGGGACGTGCTGATCGGCGCGGCGGCCCTGATCGCGGATTATAACGGGGTCGCCCAGGTCTCGCATATCCGCGACAAGCTGGTCGAGATGACCCACCTCAACGAGACGATCTACGGGGCCGGCATCGCGTCGTCGTACGAGTCGAAGCCGACCCCCGCGGGCAATTATCAAAACGACGAGCTGCTGGCCAACGTGTGCAAGCACAACGTCACCCGCTTTCCTTACGAACTGGCGCGCCTGGCCCAGGACCTCGCGGGCGGATTGGTGGCGACGTTGCCGAGCGAGCAGGACTTCGCCGACGAGGAAATCGGCCCGCTGCTGCACCGACTCCTGCGCGGCCGCGCCGGAACCTCGGCCGAGGACCGGGCCAGGGTTCTGCGCCTGATCGAGAACATGACGCTCGGCCGCAACGCGGTCGGCTACCTCACGGAGTCGATGCACGGCGCAGGCTCGCCGCAGGCCCAGCGCATCCAGATCGCCAGGCAGATGCAGCTCGAGGACAAAAAGGGGTTCGCCCGCCGCCTCGCCGGCATCGCGCCGTCCAACGGGTCGGACGGCGGCCCGCCAGCGGGCCAGTGACGCGGCGCGACGCACGAATAAGGTGAGTCGTTTCGCGGGCCTGCTCGCCGCATCGCGGGGCCCGGCGCTTGCTCTGTCGTCGCCGATGCACGAATCCAGCGAGCGCGCGGCGCTGACCTGGTCATCGTCTTCTTCGATCCGCTGGATCCAGGGACCCCGAAGCTGGTCCTCATCGTCGAGGTGCAGCGGCGCATCGACCCGTACAAGCTCCTGGTGTGGCCAGCGTATCTGTGGCTGGAGCGCCTGCGCCGGCGCTGTGAGTGTCGCCTGCTGATCCTCGCCCCGGACCCCGACGTCGCCGCCTGGGCCGAGGCTCCGATCACCTGCGGCCCCGGAAACTGCACGCAGGCGCTGGTCCTCGGGCCCGAGCGCGTCCCGTGGATCACGCGCCCCGCGGAGGCCCGCGCCGAGCCGGCCCTGGCCCTCCTGTCCGCCAGGGTCCACGGCCACGAGGTGGGGGGCTTCGCGGTCATCCACGCGGCCCTGGCCGGCGTGGCGGCCTTCGACAACGGGGATGCTCGCATGTACATTGACCTCGCGCTCGGCGGACTCTCGCCGGCGCGTCTACGCCGCTTCCAGGAGGACCTCATGCGTGAACAACAGGCGAGCAAGTTACCCTTCCCCACGCCGCGGGCCGACGCTTTGATCGCTGCGCTGGAGAAGTACGGCGAGGTCAAAGGGATGCGCTTCGGGCTGCTGCGCGTGCTCGGTCGCCGCGAGGTCGCGCTGGAGCCGGAGCAGCTCGAGACCATCATCGAGTGTCGCGACATCAAGCGGCTCGAGCTCTGGCTCGATCGGGCGGTCACCGCGACCACCGCCGCCGAGGTCCTCGGGGACTAAAACGGCTCGGCCGCCCGCCGCAAGCTCAGCCGCCCGCCGCAAGCTCGGCCACCGTGCGCGGCAAGCTCAGCCGCCCGCCGCGAGCTCGGCCATGCGGGCCTCGACGGCGTCCTTGGCGTCCTTGATCCCGATGTGGGGGGCGAAGTCCCGGTAATGATTGATCGCCAGGATCTTGTGATTGGCGCGGATCAGGCGGTCGAGCTCCGGTTGCAGCCCCGGCAGGGCGTGGCCCAGGAGGCTCAATGGTATCGTGGCGACAGCGCCGGC
>JAYUXQ010000489.1:0-4585 GCA_043752905.1 Nannocystis sp.
CGCGCTGGCGCCCCCGAGCAGGCCGTGCGCGTTGAAGGCGAGGTTGATCTCGCACTCGTTGGGCGTGCCGTTGGCGAGGTCGCCGTCATCGTCGTCGACGACCAGCGCCTCGGGGTACATCGTCGGGATGTCGACCGCGCGGCGGATCGACTCGAACCAGATCTTGTCGGCCTGGGCCGCACCGGCGGGGCCGAGCTTGGTGATCAACGCGGTGCGCAGGTCCCAGAGCGTGCCGCCGATGATGCGCCCGTCGTCGTGGACCTCGCCGTTGAGGTCGTCGGGCCAGCGCCACTCGTCGCCCGGCGGGTCGAGCTCACGCAACGGCTCCGACGGCGAGTCGAGGAAGAAGCCCGGCGCGAGGCTGGCGTCGCCGGTGATCGTCGACGAGAGGTAGTCGGCGATGCCCTCGCTCAGCGCGCCCTCGAATTGCCCGACGCCCGCGATCAGACCCTGCAGGTGCACGCTGTGGCCGAACTCGTGATAGACGACGTCGGCGATCCGCGCGGTGTTCTCGCAGCCGGCGCCCGACTGGAAGAAGTTGAGGCTGTCGCCGTCCGAGAAGGCGTTGCAGATGTCGGCGATGTTGACCGTGATCTGCAGCTGCTGGTCGAGGTAGGTGAAGTCCGGGGCGATCGACCGCACCCGCTGCTTGACCACGCCAGCGTGGATGTACGCGCTCAGCTGGGCGTCGACCAGCTCGCTCGGGTCGGCCCACAGCGCGACACCACCTGGCGGAAGGGACAGGTCCTTGTTCGCCAGCGGGCCGGCCTCGTTGATGATCGCCGCCTGCGCGCCGACCACCCCGGCGACCACCGACGCGGTGTTACCGTCGACGAATCCGACCACGCCGGCCGTGTCGGTCGAGGCGCCTGCACCGTTGACGAACACGCTGAGCAGGGTCGCCGGAGCGTCGACGCGCGGCCCCTGCGGCCCGCGCTGCGGGACCTGGAAGGCGATCGTGCCGCTGGCGAAGTGCAGCAGTTGCTCGCGCGCGACCGGATCGCCGGTCCTGGCGTCGACGTACACGGCGAACCGACCGACCGGCGCGCTCGCCTCGACGGTGACGCGCAGGACCTCGTGGTAGCGCAGCTTTTGCCCGGCGACGACGACCGGCAGGATGAACGGGCCCGCGACCGCGCCGGCGGTCGCGGTCGCGGCCGCGTCGGCGAGGATCCACGCGCGCGCCCGGTCCTGCGCCTTCGCGGCGGCGATCGGTGCATCCGTGAGCTCGACGCCGATCCGCGGGAACGCCTCGGAGCCGATCGCGATCAGGCGGTCACGCTTGAAGCGAAAGCTGAGCTGGCCGCCGATCACCGGGCGACCGGCGAAGGTCTGTTGAAAGCCGACGCTGCGGATCCCGGCGCCGAGGTCGTTGCCGACGAGCACGAAGTCGCCGGCGCGGCTGCCCGGCGCGAGCACTGCCAGGTGTTCAGTGAGCAGGTCGCGCGCCGTGCGAGCCGCGGTGGTGGCCGAGCCGACGCTGCCCGGCGCGGCCGAGCCTGCGCCCCACATGCGCAGCGGCACGCCGGTGTCACGATCCCACAGCGCCTCGCCGAGGCCGAGCTTGCTTGCGACGACGGCGTGGCTGCGACGCGCCCGGGCCGGCGCCTGCCAGACGACGTCCCGCTGCGCCCGCGCCTGCACGCCGCTGGCGAGCACACGACCCTGCTGCGCGCCGCGGATCCCGGTGACGGCCGAGGCCTCACCACTTGCGAACCACGAGAGTCCCACTGCGAGGACCGCCCAACCCATCCGGCGCTTTGCAAAACTCACATACCTGGCATACGCGCTCACCGCAGGAGCGTCAAGCAGCCGTGATGCGACCTGAAGCGGCGTGTTGGCCGATCGTGAATCCGGTCCCGGAGCGACCGGAGGCGGGGTGCCGCGGTTTGCTCCTGTCCACCCGGATACTCAACGAACCGGTCTTACAGCAACATGAGCAGCGCGACGCCGGTCGCGAATACCAGGCCGACGAGCAGCACCAGGCTCATGGGCGCGGGCGGGCTGTGCACGATCGCCTGGCCCGGTGACCCGGTCAGCGCGGTCGCGGCGGCCGGCGTGGGGCGCTCGCCGTCGACGTGGATCGTCAGCAGCAGGTCGCCCGCGCGGCCGCCCTCGACGGCCTCGCCCTGGCCACGCAGACGCAGGGTCCCGCTGTCCGGGAAGTCGGCGGGCAGGCGCAGCTGGACATGGTCGCCGGTGTCGAGGTCGGACGCGACACGCGTGGCGTAGCCGCCGAGGGCCGGCAGCTCGCGCGGGACCTCGACCGTGCACCCGTCCTCGTGGCCGAGCGCCCAGCCGGGCACCGTGACCTCGGCGCACAGGTCCCGGCCGCGGGGGCCGGCCTCCGGTTCAGGCTCGAAGATGCTGCCGAGCTGACTCACGCGCGCGGGAGTGTACCGCAAGCGGCGACCAGCTGGTCGAGGGTCTCGCGGGTGTAACGGGCGGCGAGCGCGACCGTGCGGGCGCCGTTCTCGGGCCCGAGCGGCGGGGCGACCTCCATGATGTCGCCGCCGAGCAGGCCCACGCTGGCGCCGAGGCGGCGGATGAGCTCGACCACGAACTCGGGCTCGAGGCCGGCCGGCTCGGGGGTGCCGGTCGCGTCGGCGTGGGCCTCGTCGGTGCCGTCGATGTCGTTGGAGAAGTATACCGGCAGCCCGCGCGCCTCGACGTGGGCGATCAGCTCGTCGAGCGCCTGGGCTGGCCGCGCCAGGCATTCGGCGGCCCAGAACTGGCGGACATCGAGCGTCGACTCCCAGTGCTCGCGCGGGAACCGGGACGCGCGCGTGCCGACCTGCACGAGCCGGCCCTGCCGGCCGATCAGCTCGTTGGCGTGATACGACCAGGTCGCGAAGCAGATCGGGATCCCCAGGCGATCCGGCAGCAGGTCGGTGTGCGCGTCGGGCTGGACGATCGCCATCGTCGGCGCGCCGAGCCGCCGCGTGCGACTGCGGGCGATCGCGGCGACGATCGGCCAGGCGGTCGAATGATCGCCGCCGATCGCGAACAGCTTCACGTCGGGGTTGATGCCGAGGATCAGATCGCAGGCCCGTTCGGCGATCGACAGCGGCGAGACCGGCAGCGCGCTCGCGTCGGCCTCGTTGGGATACAGCGCGCGCGCGACCCGGGCCCGCGCCTCCGGGGCGACGAGATCGTCGTGCAGCAGCTGAGGGACCACGAACACGTCGCCGATGTCGACGACGCCGCGGGCCTGCTGCGCCGCGCGCCACCCCGGGTCCTCGGCCATCAACGCGGCGCGCACCGCCTGCGGCCCGAGGTTCGACCCGCGACGAAACCCGGCGCCGACATCCGAGGGGACGCCGAGGATGATCACCTTCGCCGCCGCGATCGCGTCGATCTGGGCCGCGAACGCGGCCTGCACCCCCGCCTCGTCCGCGACCCCGTAGAGCGCGCGCTGCATCGCCAGCTGCTCGGCGCGGCCCGTCGAGACCAGGTGCAGGCCGCCACCCGCCGGGCGCAGGAGGAGGCGGAGCTCGGCTTGCGGAGTGCGAGACATGTCCGCGAAGATAGTATGAGACGAGGCCGGTCGCGCAACTATCGGTCGGCCGGTCGGCGCCGATGGGGCGCGGACGGCGACCCGGGCTGTCCGCGAGGACATGTCGCGTGCGAGCACGGTCTGGCCGCCGCCGGCTGCCCCCGTGCGCCCCGCCGCGATGACAAAGGTCGCGGACGACGATCGCCTCGTCGGCCATCCGCGTCCGGGCACCTCGCCTCACAAGTCATCGTCCGGGGTGCATCCGCGCGCCGCCAGCTCGGCGGTATAGAACTCGCGGGGGCGCCTCGCGCGGCTCCTGCGACTCGTGTGACGACGCAGTGGCGAGGTCTACAGGAGAAGCGATGAGCGAGCGACGTCTCGAGAGGCATCTGACCACGATCGGCGCCGCGGCCCGCACCGCCGTCGAGGTCTGCTCGCGGCTGGAGGGCGAGCGCCTCGACACCTGGCTGGCGGCCACTGGCAGACCGGGATGATCGCGTTCACCTCACCAGCGCAGGACCGACGCGGCCCAGGTGAAGCCGGTGCCGAACGCGGTCATCACGATGATGTCGCCGTCCTTGATGCGACCCTGCTCGCGGGCCTCGTCGAGGGCGACGGGGATCGTCGCGGCGGACATGTTGCCGTAGCGCTCGACGATGCTAAACAGGCGCTCCACCGGGACGCCGGTGCGCGCGCGGGCGGCCTCCATGATGCGCGTGTTGGCCTGGTGCGGGATGAGGAGATCGACCTGGCCGGCGGTGATGTTGGCGCGCGCCATCGCCTGGGTCGCCGCCTCGCTCATCGCGGTGACGGCGTGCTTGAACACCGTGTTGCCCTCCATGTGCACCGTGTGGGCCAGCGCGGCGAGGGTCTCCTGCGACGCGGGGGCCCGGCTGCCGCCCGCCGGCTGATAGAGGACGCGGGCGAGGTTGCCGTCGGCTCCCCAGGCCGAGCCGAGGATCCCCGAGCGGCCGTCGCCGGGGCCGAGGATCGCCGCGCCGGCACCGTCGCCGAACAGCACGCAGGTGCTGCGGTCCTGCCAGTTGACGACCCGGCTCATGACCTCGGCGCCGACGACCGCGATGTGCC
>JAYUXQ010000490.1:0-4583 GCA_043752905.1 Nannocystis sp.
CGGTCCCGGGTTACTTCATCTCGCCGCGGGCGAAGATCGAGGCGACGTAGGTGAGCACGTCGGTCGCGGAGATCTCGTCGTAGCCATAGTTGCGGATCAGGCGTTGCTTGACGACGTCGATCTTCTCCTGGGCCTCGCGGTCGACGACCTGAGACACGAGCGAGGTGAGCTTGATGCTGTCCTTTTGGTCCTCGAAGAGCTTGAGCTCGAGGGCTTTATAGAGGCGCTCGTTGGTGCGGTAGTCGAACTGCTTGCCCTCGATCGCGAGGGCGCCGATGTAGTTCATGATCTCGCGGCGAAAGTCGTCCTTGCGCGACTCGGGGATGTCGATCTTGGTCTCGATCGAGCGCATCAGTCGCTCGTCGGGCTCCTCGTCCTGACCCGTGTACGGGTTCTTGACCTTCTCGCGCTGGGTGTACGCCTTGACGTTGTCGATGTAGTTGCCGCAAAGCCGCGCGATGGCGTCGGCGTCGGCGCTGATGGCCCGCTGGACCTCGTTCTTGACGATGTCCTCGTACTCCTGCTTCACGACTGCGAGCAGCTCGGTGTAGCGCTTGCGGTGCTCCTCGGAGGTCAGCAGCGAGTGGCTACGCAGGCCGGACTCGAGCTCGTTGAGGACCATGAACGGGTTGATGCTCATTTGTCCGCGGTCACTGACGAGGCAGTTGGCGATCTTGTCCTGGATGTAGCGCGGAGAGATGCCCTCCATGCCCTCGCGGTTGGCCTCCTTGCGCAGCTCCTTGACGGAGTCCTGGGTGAAGCCGGGCATGGTCTTGCCGTCGTAGAGCTTGAGCTTTTGCAGCAGCGAGAGCTGGTGCTTCTTGGGGTCCTCGAGCCTGGTGAGGATCGCCCACATCGAGGCCATCTCGAGGGTGTGCGGGGCGATGAACCGACCGCGGACCTTGGTCGGGTTGTAATCCTTGGAGTAGATCTTGATCTCCTCGGTCAGCCTGGTGATGTAGGGGATGTCGATCTTGACGGTGCGGTCGCGCAGCGCCTCCATGAACTTGTTCTCGAGCAGGCGGTTGTACTCGGCCTCGTTGGTGTGGCCGATGATCACCTCGTCGATGTCGGTCTGCGCGAATTTCTTGGGCTTGACCTTCTGCTCCTGCGTGGCGCCGAGCAGGTCGTAGAGGAAGGCGACGTCGAGCTTCAAGATCTCGACGAACTCGATCAGGCCGCGGTTGGCGACGTTGAACTCGCCGTCGAAGTTGAAGGCGCGCGGGTCGGTGTCCGAGCCGTACTCGGCGATGCGGCGGTAGTTGATGTCGCCGGTCAGCTCGGTCGAGTCCTGGTTCTTCTCGTCCTTGGGCTGGAAGGTGCCGATGCCGACGCGGTCCTCCTCGCTGAGCAGCAAGCGACGCACACGGATGTGCTGCACGACCTTGGACCAGTCGCCCTTGTGGTGCAGCATCAGCTCGCGAAAGATGAAGCGGCACGCGGGGTTGAGCTGGCCGCGGATAAAGGGCACAAAGCCGTCGACCTCGAGGCCAAGCGAGGCCAGGGCCTGGTCACGGACCTCGGGAGGGATCAGCTTGAGCGGCTCCTCGTTCATCGGCGAGGGGAAGCACTCCTGACCGGCGGTCAGGTAGCGCAGGTTCTCCGGGAGCACCCATTCGTAGGTGTAGAGCGCGCCCTCCGGGGTGCGGCTGTACTCCTCCAGGCCCTTCTTGAGCAGCCTGGCGATCGTGCTCTTCGACGAGCCGACGGGGCCGTGCAAGAGGATGATGCGGCGCTCGGTGCCGTAGCGCAGGGCCGCGGCCTTGAGCACGTTGACGAGGCGCATCAGCGGGATGTCGAGGCCGAAGATGGCGTCGCGGCCCTGGTGGGACTCGTCCTGGAAGAAGCGGTAGCGCGTGATCTTCTTCTTGTGGTCGACGTACTCCTCGGTGCCGTGCGACAGGACCATGTCGTAGAGGCGCTCGTAGGCGGTGCGGGCGACGCGGGGGTTCCGCCGGGCGATCTCGAGGTAGTCCTCGAGGCTGCCGGACCAGTGCAGATCCTCGTAGCGTTTTTGATCCTGGAGGGCAGCGATGCGGTCGACGAGGCGGATATTGGACATCGTGGAGTTCCTGCCGAGGGTGCGTGACAGCGGGACGTGATGTTACACTAGGCCCCTCTCACCGGCCACCTGTGGTCGTCTCGGAAGGGGAATGCGGTCACCCATGATTTCGCGCATCGAACAGGACCACAGTCGCTTCCGAGAGATCATTCGCGGCAAAATTCGGCAGAACTTGCGCAAGTATATCTCGCGGGGCGACATGGTCGCACCGAAGGGACAGGGGTCCGTCACGATCCCGATGCCGCAGATCAACATCCCGCGCTTCGTGTTCGGCGACAACAGCGGCCAGGGTGTCGGACAGGGCGAGGGCGACGCCGGTGACCCGATCGGCGGCACACCCAAGGACGGCCAGAGCGGCAGCGGCAAGGCCGGCGAGGGCGAGGGCAGCAAGGCGCTCGAGGTCGAGGTGTCGCTCGCGGAGCTGGCCGAGATCATGGGCGAGGAGCTCGGGCTGCCGAACATCCAACGCCGCGGTACGCAGTCGCTCGAGACGAAGAAAGACCGCTACGTCGGTCTGCGGACGACGGGCCCGGAGAGCCTGCGTTCGTTCAAGGCGACCTTCAAGCGGGCCCTGCGCCGGCAGGTGGCGATGGGCACCTACGATCCCAAGCGCCCGATCATCGTGCCGATCCGCGAGGACCGCCGCTACCGCTCGTGGCGCACGGACCCGCGCCCGCAGAGCAACGCGGTGATCATCTACATGATGGACGTCTCCGGCTCGATGGGCGACGAGCAGAAGGAGATGGTTCGCATCGAGTCGTTTTGGATCGATACGTGGCTGAGGAGCCAGTACAAGGGGTTGGAGTCGCGCTACATCATCCACGACGCGACCGCCCGGGTGGTCGACCGGGAGGTCTTTTTTCGCACGAGGGAGTCCGGCGGCACGATGATCTCGTCGGCGTACAAGGTCTGCGGCGACTTGATAGACGCCGAGTTCAACCCGGAGCAGTGGAACGTGTACGCGTTCCACTTCTCGGACGGCGACAACTGGTCGGTCGACGACACGGCGACCTGCATCGGTCTGCTCAAGAACCACCTGCTGCCGCGCCTGAATCAGTTCGGCTACGGGCAGGTCGAGTCGCCGTACGGCTCGGGGCAATTCATCAAAGATCTGCGGGCGGCGTTCAACAAGCACCCGCTGCTGATCACGTCGGAGATCAAGACCAAGGACGACATCATGGACTCGATCCGCGAGTTCCTGAAAGGAGGTCGGTGATGAGCGTGATGCCGGCGGTGCTGCGTGACCTCCAGGTCGAGATCAAGAGCTACGCCGACGAGTTCGGCCTCGACACCTTCCCGGTGCTGTTCGAGCCGGTCGACTACCGCCACATGTGTGAGATCGCGGCGTACGACGGGTTCCCGACCCGGTACCCGCACTGGCGCTTCGGCATGGAGTACGACCACATGCTCAAGAGCCACACGTACGGTCTGTCGAAGATCTACGAGCTCGTCATCAATACCAACCCCTGCTACGCGTACCTGCTCGAGGGCAACTCGCTGGTGGACCAAAAGCTCGTGATGGCCCACGTGTACGGCCACTGCGACTTTTTTAAGAACAACTACTACTTCTCGCACACCGACCGCCGGATGATCGACGTGATGGCGAACAACGCCTCGCGTATCCGCCGGTACATGGACCGCCACGGGGTGTCGACGGTCGAGTCGTTCATCGACGTGTGCCTGTCGCTCGACAATCTCATCGACCCCTACCTGCCGTTTCGTGACAAGCAAGCCCGGCGTCCGCAGTCCAGCATGAGCAACACGAGCGAGCCTCCCACCGAGGAGGATGTGCCGGCCGGGCGCCTGCACAACGTGCGCGGCTACCTCGAGGGCTACATCAATCCGCCGGAGTTCATCGCGGCGCAAAAGGCCAAGAAGAAGCAGCAGGAGGAGATCGCCAGGCGCAAGCTGCCGGCCGCGCCGGAGCGCGACGTGCTCGGCTTCCTGATGCAGCACGCGCCGCTCGACAGCTGGGAGGCGGACGTCGTCGGCATCTTGCGCGAGGAGTCGTACTACTTCCTGCCGCAGCGCCAGACCAAGATCATGAACGAGGGCTGGGCCACGTACTGGCACTCGAAGATCATGACGACGCGCGCGCTCAAGGACGACGAGATCATCGACTACGCGGACGCGGCCAGCGGCGTGACGGCGATGGGGCCGGGGCAGCTCAACCCGTACAAGATCGGCGTGGAGCTGTACCGCCACATCGAGGCGCGCTGGAACCGGGGCCAGTTCGGCAAGGAGTGGGACGACTGCAACTTGCTGCAGGAGCGCCTCGCGTGGGACAAGCAGCTCGGCCTCGGCAAGCAGAAGATCTTCGAGGTCCGGCGCATGCACAACGACGTCACCTTCCTCGACGAGTTTTTTACAGAGGACTTTTGCCGGGACCAGAAGTTCTTCACGTTCAAGGAGAACCGCCGCACCGGCCGCCTCGAGATCGAGGGGCGCACGTTCGCCAAGATCAAGGCGCAGATGCTCCAGCAGCTGTCGAACTTCGGCCAGCCGTTCATCTACGTGGTCG